>JAYWBH010000051.1:0-7998 GCA_043781815.1 Bryobacterales bacterium
GAAATCCAGCAGTTTTGGGATGCCCTGCACATTCACCAGAATGTTATCGGGCTTGATATCGCGATGCACAATCAGATGCTGATGGGAGTAATCCACCGCAGCGCAAACCTTCAGAAACAGGCGCACTCTGGCATGTAATTCCAAATTCTGACTTTGAATATACTCCACAAAAGAAGAGCCGGAAATATATTCCATGACCACGTAGGGCTGGCCAGATTCCGTTTCGCCACCATCTAAAAGTGCGGCGATGTTGGGATGATTAAATTGCGCCAGAATTTGCCGTTCGCCACGGAACCGGGTGAGCATCTCCTCATTGGAAACCTCACTGGTGAGAACCTTCAAAGCCACCCGCTTACGAAAGTGACCGTCGATCCGCTCCGCCATATAGACCACCGACATGCCGCCATCGGCGATGCGGCGAATCAAACGGTATTGACCAATGATGTCCCCGGCCTTGGGAAGCGAATAGACGCAATCTGCGGAATCAACTGGTTCCAGAAAAGGGTCGACCTCAGCGGGGTTGGCCATTTGCGTTTCCTTTATTTAGCAATCAGTTCGTAGCGTGTGGTTCCAGGTTGTGCCGCAGCAATTTGCCGAGCCTCCAGTTCATCACGCAACTCGTTCAGGTTGTCCAGAATGGAAGGCAGATTTCCCAGGTTTTCCTGGCCTAGAGGGACTTCCAATTGCCGCCATCGCAAATTGTGGACATTGGTTCTTTTTACGGTCAAAGCAAACACTTCCCGCGCCTGTTTCATCATTGGAGTCTCGCTTTCTGCCAAGTTGATGCCTTCGGCCAATTGAGCTGAAGTAAATTCGCCAACACTCAGGCCATTGATCTTCAAAAGATACTTGGCCGCCTTGGCATTTTTCACTTCCAACATCTGACGATTCATCGATTCTTCAAAATCGGAAGATTTAACCGCTAACATTAGCCCAGGCAGGCTGGAAGGAACAGGAAGCGGCATTGGTAATGCCTCATCATTCTGCTGCCAATGGTAGCCGACGGCATCGGCAGACAATACGCTTACGGCAGTCCTGGCCGCCGACATCAGTTTCCCTGATCTTCCATCAATCGATACGGTGGAAACTACAGCAGGGGCACCCCAGGCCTTCAGCAGAGACTCTCCCATAATGAGATGCCCTCCCCATCCCGGATGCACACGATCCGGCACAATGGCCTGAGCCCCTTTTTCATCGGTCAATTTGGCTTTTTCGAGCACAGCGACCAAGGGCCGGTTGAGATCGGCAACAACGGCACCCGATTTTTCTGCGATGGCTTTCAGATGATCGCTAAAGCGCAGCAGGACGGCATTGTAGCCTCCAGCGAAACTGGGGGCACGGGTTACGTCGTCGTAAGGGGATGGCTGAATCAAGGTGAGGCGCAGTTCTGGGGCGGCTTTTTTCATCACTTCCAGCAAATGATCGTAGCCCTTTGTATAAGTGTCAAAGATCGCCTGATCAAAAGCTCTATATCGGCCATCGTTCATTCCCAGCATGATGGTCATGACGGTGGGCTTGTAGCGGATAACGTCGCGTTTCAAGCGCTCATCAATTCCACCGCCACCACCGCCGTTCACTGTATCGCCACCCCAGCCGGAATGGATGAACTTGACGTTGAGTCGGGGAAAACGAGTCCGGACATAGGTTTCCACCAGAACGGTATACATTTTTTGATCAGTGATGCTGTCTCCGTAAAAGACGACGACGTCACCGGATTTCAAATAAAAATCTGCTTGCGAATAGGCAAGCATTTGCAGGAAGAGCAATAGAGAGAAAAATTTGCGCATATATGAAAAGCATAGTATCACGCCGCTAAGGACAAGCACCTAGCCTTACCTAGACTTATGGCACAGCGAACGATGGACTACGGTTAAAGACTGGATTGATGCCGCGCGACATCTGCTTTATAGTTCAGTCATAGCCAAAAGTGGTACTAGAAAATGAACCCAACAAAACTGCGGAATAGCGTCACAAACATCCTTTCCATCCTGGCCATCAGCTTGCTGCTGGTCAATCCGGAGCGGGCGCACAGCCAGTCGCAACGCCCAATCTCCAAAGAAGGTCTTTTCAAAGCCGTCCAGATTGGAGGCTTGTCCAACCAGGAGCTTTCGAGCTATGTGAGCTCCCTGGGAGTCGATTTCAAACTATCGGACGATGAGCGTTCCAATTTGCTGAAGTCCGGATTGGAGCGTTCGGTGGTGGAGGCAATTGCCAACAACTACCGTGCCCCGGAACCTCCTAAACCCACTGCGGCGGAGCTGGAAGCGGCCCAAGTGGCACAGCTCTCCACTGGTGGACCGCTGACGCAGGACGATTTGGTGAATCACTTGAAGGGCGGAGTGGGCCCGGCGATCCTTGAAAAAATTGTCGAAAAAAGAGGAATCGCCTTTACCCTGAGCCAGGACAGTGCCAAAACCATTGAGATCGCTGGTGGAAATCGAAGTCTGTTGGGAGTGTTGCTACTGCGGCAACTGCCACCATCAGAAGAAATCAAGCCTCAGCCCCAGTTAGTGTTGCCGACACTACAGCTATCGGCGGTGGCTCCACCAGCCATTCAACCGAATCCTCAAGCTGAGATCAAGCCGCCACTTCAATCGATGACCAAGTCCATTATCCAGGCAACTTTGCTGAAGCGCGAGGATACGATGTATCCGGCTTTGGCCAAGCGCGAAAAAATATCGGGTACTGTTCGTTGCGAAGTGAACATTGACGATAAGGGACTGGTGACCAAAGTGAAGGCGCTCAGTGGCCATCCCGTATTGACTGCCGCAGCCGAAGATTCCATACGGCGCTGGAAGTACACGCCGGCCAAGCTGGATGGGAAGCCGGTGCAATCTTCCACCATCGTTGAAGTCAACTTTAAGCCCATAAATTAGGACCATTACTGATGCATAACAAAGGAATAACTTACCTCCGGGCTCCCGGAAAATTGATTCAGGTGGGGGTCACCACAGGGCAATCGCTGTATCGCGCAGAATTGGACAACCTGCGATTGGCGGCAATTTCCCAGTGGCCGCAGATTATGCGGAACCGCCCGGAAGCAACGCAGGAATTGTCCGTCGCAGTGGCAAAAGCCAAGAACTATCCTGACGGGGTGATCTGTCTATATCTTCAAATGAGCAACCAGGGGAAGCCTTCCGTTTACGTGGAATACTTGAACGTGAACCTGCTGGATTCCATGGTGGACCCGGCACTTGTGGAAAAATCGAAGGAACAAATTCCGCTATTGTGTTGGTTGTTGCAAAAGCAGTTGAACGGACCTACTGGCTGGGAGCACCTGACTACTACGTCGATTTCCAGCGGCACCCATGCAGTGGACGGTTTCGGTGCGGCACGCCTGTCCCCCACCGCTTCATTTGCCCCCTGGGGCAGCGCCATTGTGACTGCGGAAAACACCTTCCCCGATATTCTGGCTGATCCATCCATTGCGGAAAAAGATTACCTGATCTATTTACAAACGTCGAAGTTGTTTCAACAATTGGAGCGCCCTGGGGGTGAGGATGAAGTCCCCATTCTTTGGGCACAGGCCAGCAAAAGTTACGATGAAGGCAGCATTAATATTGTCAGCGCTGAAGAGGTTGGCAGCCAAAACCGTCGTCGCATGCTGATTGGTGTAGCCGCTGCCGTGGTGATCAGTTTTGTGGGTTCCTATCTGATTTCCTCATCCGCCAGATCGCAAGCAGCTCCGCGTATATCTGGAGCACCGGAAGTACAAAAGGAAATGAAATTTTTCCTGTGGAACAAACCAGTTGTTAAACCAGAGCCAAAAGCCCTGGTCGCCGTCCCAGGACTTAAGCAGGGCCTAACCAAGCGTGTGGATGGCACCGAAGCGGCTCCGCTGTTGAAACCTGAAGACGCGGCTAAGAAACGTGCTGATTCATTGCAGGCGTTGGGTCTATCTCAGCCATCCGATGAGGAAAAACGCAAGGCCGAGGCACTGAAAGCTCTAACCAAATAAGGAATATTTGATACCGAGCCGTGACCGCGAGGGAGCGGTAGCTGTCGCAGTGCAAGCGCGCCAACATCGGCAATCTACCGCGCGTGATGGCCCGAACTGTGTCAAAATCAGACCGTGAAGATTCTTCGAACCTTTCGGGCCTTGTTGTTGCTTTATTCAGGCGCTTTCGCCTTGCATGGCGAAATTCTTAGCCTCAACATCACCATTTCAGGGATGGATTGCGCTTCTTGCGTCACCGGGCTGGAAACGAAGCTAAAGCGAATGCGCGGTGTTCAATCGGCAGAGTTGAAGCCAGAAAAAAACTTAGCCATCCTGCAACTTTCCCAAGGAAATACCATTCGCCTGGAGCGCATTCGGGACGAAATCAAAGGGGTGGGTTTCACCCCTAAAGAAGCCGTGATCTCGGCCCTGGGGCGAGCATCGCAAGATCAAGGGATATGGTCATTTACATTGGAGGGGACAAACCAAAAATTCCTATTGTCCCCGCTGGAACCTGGGATTGCACGGCATCTCAATCCAGGTAAATTGATCCGAATCGAAGCCTTGCAAACTCCTGCCCCCACCATGGAACCAACGCTGGAGTTAAAGTCGCTATCAAGCGTTCTGTAAAGACAGTTTGTACCAGTCCAACGTGAGCCGCAAAGCCTTGTCGATGGGGAACTGTGGGCTATGTCCCAACTCTTTTACGGCCAAAGCGGTATCGGCTTGGGAATCTCGAACATCGCCTTCGCGAGGTGGTCCGTATTTCGCGGGAATGCTGATGCCTTCAATTTTTTGCAGCTCTTCCCAGATGAAATTCAGGGTATAACGGTTGCCATTGCCAGCGTTATAGACATTTCCAGCCACGCCTTGGGCTTTGGCCGCCTTAATCAGCAGACCGGCAACGTCATCTACGTAGGTGAAATCGCGCGATTGTTCGCCGTCCCCGTGAATTAAGGGAGTTGACCGTTCAATCAGGCATTTCATGAACAGGCTGAGCACTCCAGAATAGGCGCTGGAAGGGTCCTGACGAGGCCCAAAAACGTTAAAAAATCGCAGAGCAACGGCTTCTAATCCGAAACAGGAATGGAACACACTGCCGTAGTATTCGCCCAAAAGTTTCTGCAATGCATATGGCGATTTTGGCCGAGGAAGCATGCTTTCAGTTTTTGGCAACACCAATGTATCGCCATACGCAGAACTGGAGGCGGCATAAACCACGCGTCCGACTTTAGCGTCTGCGGCGGCGCGATACACAGAAAATGTGCCGTTGATATTCACATCATGCGATGGAATTGGTTCAATGATGGACCGCGGTACCGACGGGATGGCAGCCAGGTGAAACACAACATCGGTTCCTTCGAACACCTTGCGCATGGTGTCGTAATCGCGGATGTCGGACTTGTGGAATTCCACACGATCGCGAACCTCGGTCAAATTCTCTTCTTTACCGCTTAGCAGATTGTCGACAACAGCGACTTCTTTAGCGCCATCGGCTAATAGGGCTCGAACAAGCCCCGATCCAATAAAACCGGCTCCCCCGGTAACAACGACTCGATTCATCCATTCCTCACAAGTTCATTAATTTGCGCTTCCAGATAGCGAAGCGATCCAGTTGCGATTGTTTCCGCCCCGGGCTTGAAGTCAAATGCTTCAAGCGATACCCAACCCTTATAGTTCAAGCGCGCTAGCGTAGCCAGCAGCGGCTTGAAATCGTAATCTTTGGTGCCACAATATCCGCCATCCAGCTCGTTTACATGGACATGACGGATCTTGTTGAAATGACGTTCCACCAGCACTTCATGCGGTTCTTTCTCATTGATGGCATTGTGCACATCAAACATGGTTTGCACAGCAGGACTGCCAATTTCATCCACATATTGGGCGGCTTCATCCAAAGAAGTAACCACATTGCACTGTTCCACTGGAAGCGCTTCAATCAAAAGCGTCACGCCACGATCCTGAGCATGTTTGGCAACGCTCGCAACACCATCCACAAACCTTCTGGTGGCCGCCTGCGGAGTGGACCCGCCAGTGGTCCCACGCTGCAAAGGCGAACCAAATACCATCACTCCGTCTGGACCCAAATCACCACACAGGTCGATCAAATTGCGGATGTGCAGCCAGCTCTTGGCTCGTAAAACATCGTCGGGGGTGGTCACGTGCAGACCTTTCGGCGAGACCATCAGCCAATGTAGCCCGACAAACGTCAGCCCTTCACCAGCCATAATTTCGCGCAGTTCCTTGCGCCGGGAAAGGGGAACTGTCCACGGGTCTTCAGCCAGGGTAAAGGGAGCAATTTCAATCCCCGTGTACCCGGCCATGCGGACGCAACGGGCCGCCTCCGCGAAATCCCATCCCTCAAACGCTTCATTACAGATTGCTTGCCGGTAAGTGTATGCCATGCCTAATCTTAGTGTAGTCCGTGAAGGGCTATAAAGTTATCCCTTATTGGAACCCAGCATCAATCAATAGATCGGCGGAACGTTCCCTGAAGTTTACTTTCGACCCACGGCAACGATGCTCAGCCCGCTCCAGGGAAGGAATCGATCCATTCTGGACCACAGCCAAACGGTCAAGTCGAACGCCTTCAGGGTAAAGCGACTGATTCTGGCGCTGGAAAGTAATTTGGAGTTCACCCACCAGGCAAAGGCTCCGGCTTTGTTCATGGAAAAACATTTTTCCACAGTAAAACCAGATTGCTCCATTACTTTGCGCAAATCCAGTTCTGAGAATCGACGCAAATGTCCAACCGACCGGTCCAGACTGCCGAACAGACTCGGGTTACAGGGCGACAACACCACTACCCGACCACCTGGTTGCAATAGTTGATGCAAAGCCGTCAGAGTCTGTTCAGGTTTTTCCAAATATTCCAGAATATTGATGCACAGCGCCGTTTCCACTTTACCCGTGACATCCTCTAAACCAGCCAATACCGCCGGATCCAGGGAGCGAACCTCCACACTGGGAGTTCGCAAAAATCGATTCACAAGCGCATGCAAATAGAGAGGATCTTTTTCAGCCGCAATATAGCGCAACCGCTTGGCCATTAGCCGACCGGTAAGATTCCCCATTCCCGCGCCCAACTCCAGCACGGTATCTCCCAAATAAGGCCGCAAAATGGAGGCCTGCCAGGAAAGATACGATGGCGTGCCCGTCAGGTTGTAAAGATGACCACGGTCATACGGGGGTTTGTAAAGATCGTCCACCAGCCAGAAATAAAGGATGACGCCCAACGCTTTCACCCCGTCACGCCAACCGATCTTCTTGCCTTCTTCGTAAGTACGCCCGTGATAGCTGATCGGCACTTCATAGATACGCAGCTTTCGCTTAGCGCACTTCATGGTGATTTCCGGTTCAAAACCAAAACGATCAGATCGAATGGGAATGCTTTTCAGCAGCTCTGTGCGAAACACTTTGTAGCATGTCTCCATGTCTGTCACATGGATGTTGGAAAATACGTTCGACGCCAACGTTAGCGTCTGGTTGATTTTGGTGTGCCAATAGGGCAGCACTCTACGCTGTTCCCCATTCAAGTAGCGCGACCCAAAAACAGCATCTGCCCGGCCATCCACCAGGGGCTTCAGCAAAGAAGGATATTCATTGGGATCATATTCCAGGTCGGCATCTTGAATCAGGCAAAAGTCACCTTGGGCCAGTTCGATTGCCCGGCGGACGGCGGCACCCTTACCCTGGTTCACATCTTGCCGATACAGCCGAAAGCGGGAATCAGTGGCCGCAATGCGAACCAGAATTTCAGAAGTTCCGTCTGAAGAACAATCATCCACCAGAATGATTTCCCGCTCCATACCATCGGGCAAGGGGGCTTGCATTACAAGATGCAGGCTGCGTTCCACAACCGTGCGCTCGTTATAAACAGGAATTAGTATAGAGAGCAGCATCCGTTGTTATAGCTTTCGAGCAATCGCAGCATAATCCAATCCGCCGAAAAAAGCATCGCGGAAATCGGCGGGAAGGCTGCCGACGGAAGGCATGGATTCCACGGCAGGAGATAGCCGGATAATTTCAATTCGTCCAAAGCCAGCCTCTTCCAGATAAAA
>JAYWBH010000052.1:0-2593 GCA_043781815.1 Bryobacterales bacterium
TGATGGAGTGAGTGAGACAGGCATCCTTGCCTGTCCAGCCCTAATCCGCATAATGCCGCTCATGATATTTCCACACTTAAAAAGGACAGGCAAGGATGCCTATCCCACCTGAACGGCCTTCTTAAAAGATTCTTGGAAGAAACCCTTGTGCCGCTCCGTCTATTCAGATGAGAGCAGACACAACATGCAAACAGCCGCGATAGCATTAACAGCAGAGCCCCCTATTTTGCCCCCCACATCACCACCGTCAGCCACCTTCCAGGATTTCTATAAACTCCACTCGGCAACCGTCTATCGTACGGCGTTGCGAGTCACCGGGAAACAAGCTGATGCAGAAGACGTCATGCAAACCGTCTTCATGCGAATTCTCAACTTATCCGCACCTCCTGATTTGAAGGACATTTCAGAAAGCTACATGCGACGTGCGGCAACCAATGCGTCCATTGACATTTTGCGACAGCGAAATTCGCGCGCCGAATCGCCGTTGGATGGTGGGCCAGATCATCCCGGACCAGCCAGCAACTTTATCCTGAAAGAAATTCTACGACGCGCCATGGCCCGTTTGAAACCAGACGATGCCGAATTGTTTACCCTGCGCAGTGTGGAAGGCCTCTCCTACGACGAACTGGCTGAACAATTTGGCATTGAACGGGGCACGGTGGCAAGTCGTTTGCATCGCATTCGGGAATCACTTTTGAAGGCACTCAAACGGTAAGGAAAAGGATCAATCACCATGAACGAAGAACAATTTGACAACACTTTAGATGAGATCCGCCAACAGGATGTAACTCCGCAGGAACTGGCTGCTGCCCAGCAACGGGTATGGGAAAAGATTTCTGTGCCCGTGCTGTGCCAGGAATTTCGGGCGCAGTTTGTTGGCTATCGCGATGGCCAACTAACTTCCCAAAAACAAATGCTGATGCAGGATCATTTGACACGGTGCGTGGATTGCCGCCGTGCTTTTGCTGATTTCGAAGGTCGCAATAACGCAGTCGTCATGCCCGTCCGTCGCACCCGCCGATCCTCCGTTCCCTATTGGGCCATCGCTGCCGGGCTTGCGTTGGCAGCCGCTTTGACTACCGGTAAAGATCGCCTGGATTCAATGCTTGCTCCCAGTGGACCACGCGCCACCGTGCAATCTGTAACCGGCGTCGCCTATGGCATGAATGGCAATGGACTGGCCGCAGGCGCGGCTTTGGATGAGGCTCAAGTGATTCGCACCGGGGCTGGATCACGAGCCATGTTGCTGTTAACCGATGGCTCCACCGTGGAAGTGAATGAACGAACTGAGCTATTTGTACGAGCAGCTTGGAGTGGAGAATCCATCCACCTGGAACGTGGTGACGTCATCGTGCAAGCGGCCAAGCAACGTCGCGGAAAGCTGCGGGTGATCACTCGCGATTCTGTTGCGTCGGTGAAAGGCACAGTCTTCACGGTTTCCACGGGGAACTCCGGTTCCCTGGTTGGTGTGGTGGAAGGGTCGGTGGCGGTGGATCAGGCCAACAGCAATCGTTTGCTGAAACCGGGCGAGCAGACCACAACCAATCCTTCTATGGCCGGAATCACGGTGCAGGAAGCAGTGGCGTGGAGTCCAAATTCTGAAAAGTATTTCACGTTGCTTGCGGAACTGGCAGCTATTGAAAAGAAGCTGCCTGCCGCAGCGGCGCGCACGGAGCCTCGGTTGTTGAACGCCTTGCCGCTGGACGCTGTAATCTACGGCGCCGTGCCGAACCTGGGTCCAACTATTAACCAGGCAGTAACCATGATTGAGCAACGCTCCACGGAGAGTGCTGTATTGAAGGAATGGTGGCAGTCAGCCGGTGCGACGGAGATCAAGGATCTGGTTAGCCGGGTGAAGGTCTTGTATCCATTGCTGGGTGATGAGATTGTTTTTGTGCTGCTTCGTCCCAATGGCACTTCTGAGTTACCAGCCCTTATGGCGGAAGTGAAGGGTGGCCAGCAAGCGGCGGTGAAATTGGCGATCGACAAATTGACGTCAGGCACCGTGTTCTATCAATTTGCTGGGAATTTATTGGTTGTGTCCGATACTCAGGTGCATCTCACCACCGTTGTGGGTCAACTTGGTAAAGGTGCTGCTACTGCCTTTGCCGCTGAGATTGCTAACCACTACAAGCGCGGTGTTTCGTCTCTCTTGGCAGTGAACTTGGCTAGCTTCCAGCAAGGCACATTCAAGTCGAAGGAGCTGGATTTAGCAGGCTTCAACAACATGCGTTACTTGTTTGTAGAACAACGGAATCCTGTCAGTGGCGAAGAAAACGAAGCCTCGCTGAATTTCGCCGGACCTCGTACTGGACCTGCATCCTGGCTGGCCACTCCAGCCGCTGCCGGATCAGCCGAGTATGTTTCCAGTGATGCCTTGTTTGCCATCTCTGCGGGAACTAGAAATCCACGTCAAATCTTTGATGAAATGGTGTCGATGATGGACCGTCTGGATCCTAACTTCACCAAGAGATTGCGCGAAGCTGAAGCCAAGGCGGGGGTGCAATTTTCAACCGATTTAGCAGCCGCCCTGGGTACTGATTTCACGCTGGCTGTGGAATCGGCATCCATTCCAATTCCTGGTTGGTTTGCA
>JAYWBH010000053.1:0-2591 GCA_043781815.1 Bryobacterales bacterium
GCGCAAGGAAATTGTCCACAACCGTCACGTGGTGGAAGAATTACGGGCAGCCGGGGCCATTTTTGTAGAAGAGCTGTCGGAGGCACCCTCCGGTGCTCGTGTTATTTTCAGCGCCCATGGCGTTTCCCCGGCAGTCAGGGTGGAAGCTCAAGAACGGGGGCTGAAGGTGATTGATGCCACCTGTCCACTGGTCACCAAGGTCCATTTAGAAGCAGTGAAGTTTGCCAAGCAGAACCACACCATTATTTTGATTGGCCATGAAAATCATGACGAAGTGATTGGCACATTGGGTGAAGCACCAGACCATATGATTCTGGTTTCCACGGTGGAAGATGTGGATAAGTTGATTCTCCCCAATCCTGAAAAGGTGGCTTTTCTTACGCAGACCACTCTGAGTCTGGATGAGACTACAAGCATTGTGGATCGCCTGCGGCAACGCTTCCCTTTGATCAAGGGACCCAAGTCACAAGACATTTGCTACGCTACGGAAAATCGTCAGGTAGCGGTGAAAGCTGTTGCGCCGATGACTGATTTGCTGCTGGTAGTGGGATCAAAAAACAGTTCTAACTCGTTGCGCCTGGTTGAGGTTTGCCAACGTTCAGGCGTCGCTTCCTACCTGGTGGACGATGAAAGTGATGTGAAGTTGGAATGGCTGGAAAACGTGAAGAGCGTGGCCATTACCGCCGGAGCTTCCGCACCGGAACATTTGGTGGAACAGTTGATCGACTTTTTGCGTAAGAACGGCTTTGGTGCTTTGGAAGAAATTGAGATCAAGGAAGAGGACGTTCGCTTTTCACTTCCTCCTGAACTCACCCAAATTCAGATGTCCGCAACTAGCATATGAGCCCCAGTCTGCACATTGCCGATGTCATTGTAGGTGGGGCCAGGGCATCGGCGAAGCGTGCAACTGATTATCTGGTTGCAAGGCAGCAAGCCGGTGGATATTGGCTCAGCCATTTAACGGCTGATTCTACCCTTGAAAGCGATTACATCTTACAGCAATTGTGGACGTACGCTCCCGTAAATGGAGTATGGAATCCGCCGACCAAGCACTTAGTGGCTGCTGCGGCAGCCTCTATTTTGAAGCGCCAGTTGCCCGATGGCGGGTTCAATATTTACAACCCAGGACCATCGGAAATCAGTGCTTCTATCAAAGCCTACTTTGCGTTGAAGCTGGCTGGCATTGCAGTGGAAGACCCACGCATGGCGTCGCTGCGGAAGAAGATTATCGACCTGGGTGGCATGCAGGCAGCCAATAGTTACGTCAGGATCAACCTAAGTTTGTTCAACCTTTTCCCGCGTGAACATACTCCTTCCATTCCGCCGGAAATGATTTTGTTGGGCAATTTCATTTACCAGATGTCTTCCTGGACTCGTGCCATTGTCCTGCCTTTAGCAGTGGTGCACGCCATGAATCCATCACGACCTGTGCCTGCCGGGTTCAATCTTCAGGAATTGTATTTGGACGGTGACTTGGGTCTTTCCGGCTCTGGCAAGCCATCCTACACCAGGTCTTTCTTTCTGGCTGCTGACAAAGTGTTGAAGGTTTGGGAAAAGTATGGAAGCTCCAAGCTACGACAAATGGCCATCCGCAAATGTGAAAAGTGGGTGATGGAACGGACTCATTTTTCAGGCGGATTAGGCGCCATTTATCCCGCCATGCAGTACGCCATGATGATGATGGACGTGCTGGGTTATGCACCCACACATCCTGATCGAGTGGAAGCGGAAAAACAGTTCAATGATCTGATAGTGAATGAAAATGGCGAGTTCTTCCTGCAACCCTGTTTTTCCGTAGTATGGGATACAGCGATTGCGGCGTATGCGCTAGGGGAATCGGGAATGGCTCCGGCAGGGGCGTTGGCACGGTCCGCTGATTGGCTGCTCACCAAAGAAGTGCGTCGTAAGGGCGATTGGAGTGTCAAGCGTCCGAATTTGGAACCAAGCGGCTGGTACTTTGAATTCGCCAACGAGTTCTATCCCGATATCGACGATACGGCCATGGTGCTGCTGGCGTTGCAACGGGCGCAAGGGACTAAAATCCCAGAGCAGAAAGCTTCTATTCGTCGGGCAGTGGATTGGATTCTGGCCATGCAAAGTTCCGATGGTGGCTTTGCCGCATTCGACGTGGATAACAATTGGGAGTTTCTGAGTGAAGTCCCGTTTGCCGATCACAACGCGATGCTGGACCCTTCGTGCCCTGATATTACCGGTCGTGTGATGGAAGCTTTGGTTGCGCACGGTGTGAGCCAGTCAAGCCCGTCCATTGCCAACGCCCGCGATTATTTAATTAAAACCCAAGAGGCAGAAGGCAGTTGGTACGGTCGCTGGGGAGTGGCTTACATTTACGGCACTTTTCTGGCTTTGCGTGGATTACGTGCTGCTGGTGAAAGTGATCGCGAAGTGCATGTGTTGCGCGGTGGGGAATGGCTGCGTGCCATTCAAAACGCCGACGGTGGCTGGGGTGAAACTTGCGCCAGTTATCAGAACAACACTTTTGTTGGCGGTGACAGCACCCCATCGCAAACAGCGTGGGGCGTTTTAGGATTACTGGCTGGTGGCGACACTACTTCTGAAAGTCTCATGCGTGG
>JAYWBH010000054.1:0-2580 GCA_043781815.1 Bryobacterales bacterium
TTCGAGTCAACCATCAAATTTTGCGTCGGACCTTTGCCACGCTCGCTTATAATTCCGGTGGAGATCTGAAAGACATTCAGGCTCAAATGCGTCATTCCAACGTGAATACCACGGCCAACGTTTACACGAAGTCGATTCCAGAAAGCGTTCGCAATGTTATCGAGGCACTCGATCAACGGATTCGTAAGGGCAATAAGTCGACAGGAACAAGTCCGAAGGGGTTACGAAATCGCGGCTGACCGCTTATCGCAGCTCTATCGCAGTTCGGCTACCGAGGAGCCAAATCAGGTAAGTTCTTTGTTATGAATGGTGGGCACGCGGGGACTCGAACCCCAGACCTCCTGCGTGTGAAGCAATATGTCTGCTCTAAGTTATTGATGGTATTGACCGCCTTGACTGTCCTGGAGGCCTTTAGCCGCACTGCCGGTCTCTAATCGCAGCGTAATCACAGTGCGGAGTTCAGCTAGGATGCTGAAGTCCGTCTCCCAATTAGACTCTTCGAAATCGCGATTTGCACCTATCTGAGCGCTAAGCACAAACAACACAAATCTCAATCGGTAATCCGCTTCTCTAGGAACGGCGTAGTAACTGGCGTCCCCTCTTTACCAATTTTGTTATTCGCAAAGATCATCAAGTTGGTACAGTAAAAAGCAATCCCAGTTTCCTCCCCCGAAGCAGGTTTTAGATGGTGAAAAGAGACCCGGCAAATCTTGTTCTCAATGCAGTTCGCACCAGAGAGCAAAATGCTTTGCGCAACGCCCTGCGTGTACCATGGCACCAATTGTCTGAAAGCGCCACAGCTTTCGCAGAGTGGCACATATTCATTTTGTGGATTCGTGCGATCACGGAAACGGAGGATCAGATCCCTGAGATCGTAAGGACTGCTTTGCACTCACGGTGTCCTGGTTTTTTGGAGTATCAGTGTCGGCAACGAAGCAAAACGTTCCCTTTCTGGAAGTCTCTGGAGGAATGGGTCACGGAACACTATTTCGCAAAAGCCCGAACAGAAGGTTTTTTAGATTCTGTGATCTACTACGCGTATAAAGACCTTCGCACAGAACAGGCATGGACGGCATGGGAGCGCACGAACTCTTTTTGGCGCAATAATCCACCACAACAATGGCCCACGTATAAAGAATGGACGGCAGACATCCTCTCTACCCGCAGTTTGGCCATTGCCGAGACAGAAAAAGCCCGCGCCGTTCAGGCACTGGGGAGAGTGGAGCCGGACCGCTTAGCCAATGCGGTTGCCGGCTTGTTAGAGTCTCGAGCGCTGGCACTTTGGGTGGAGTGTCAATCCGCGAGGGAACATCCATTGGAAGAAATCGTGGTGGCGGAATTAGGAAGCCAATGCCCTGCTCTTCTCCCAGTTTGTCTCGAAGCCCCGTGGGGTTCGACTTTGTTCTATCGAATAATTCGTATCGCCGAGTCCAGTCTGCGCTCCCAGGCAAAGTCTGAAGGATGGTATTCATTGCTCCGTTATCAGGTCGTTCACCATCCGCGCTACCACCGTCTGATTCACTACAACCAGCGATGCAATGATGAATGGTCGCGATCCCGCCCGAATTGCTATCCCGCGTTCTCCGATTGGCTTTCCGCAGCCGACGAATACTTCATCGGACGAAAAGATTAGTTCTTAATCTGTATTCCCGCGGTTGGCCTTCAGTTCGCCCTTTCGGTCGGGATATCCCATCTCTCGAAGCCAATTCTGCATATCCACGCTTAGCCTTTCAAAGGGAACCTTCTCTGGATGGTCAGCTAGAAATTTTGAAAAAGAGCTTTCAGTGATGCGACCGCCCTTTGTGAGCAAAAGTTTTTCAGCAACCCAATACTGAATCCTGGCCGGGCAAACCAAGAACATTTCTGCAACGTCCTTCACTTTAAAGCCGCCAAGACTTTCAGCAGTGTATCCCAGGTTTCGCAGTTTCTTCCGAACGGCTGCAACCGTGCGACCAAGTCTCTCCGCAATCAACGTCAACGATGCGTTACTGTCAATTGACCACAACATGTGGTTCTCCTCAGTCTCCGACCAAGCTCGCGGCCTCGACTGGCATAATTCCAACCCCGATGCACGCATCTTGACCGAGTACAATCCCCAAGATGGCCGGTGCTGCCAGATTGCTTTCTTAGCCGCACGAAGACCACCCTGCTCCCAAGACATCTTTAGAATTTCGTCCAACTCCTGTGTCCAATGACAGGACTTCCCCCTGGGACTGCCAACCTTCTTTCTCTTCATGAGGCTTACCTATTTTTTGTTTATTTTGATTTTCCGAGGTTAGGGCCTCGCAAACTAAAACACCGCGTCATGGAAATCTCACGGAATGAACATCCCATTGCTCCCATCAAATTAGCTATGAGCGTGCATTGTCTGTCCGAAGATCTATGAATTCAAATTGGCGGTGGGCGAGCAGAGATCTCCGCTCCAATGAACAATGGAGGCAATTCTTGCGCGGATTGGGTCAAGGCGATCATTCATAATCGTCCGGTGCGTGTCAACAACTTTGAGACATCTGGCAAGAGAGTTTACAGAGTTTCTTTTTCGGTGTTTTCCTTGTCTGGAATTGGCTTATTAATCCAAAC
>JAYWBH010000055.1:0-7928 GCA_043781815.1 Bryobacterales bacterium
TCGACGAGGGGAGGGGCACTTTGGTCCCCTCCTACTCTACCGGCCATTTATCTGGGCCGCGGATGGACGCCGATGCACGCTGATAACACAATTGCGGAAAAACTAAGTGACAATGGGAGATTCCGCCTGCCAAGTCCGCTAGCGGACTTTCTTCACTCCTTCGAGTGCCTGGAAAAACTATCCGACCTAGCTATTCGTACTGCACTCGATCCATCGCCAGAAATTCGTGAATGTGCGGATGTTCGGCGAATTCCAGGCCTACCACTGGGCCGAAGTAGATCACGGCACCTTCATGCAGGAACACCACGTTATCGGCCACCCGGCGCATTAACTCCAAGTCGTGAGTGACCACCACGGACGTCAGCCGAAGTTGCTGCTTTAGCTTCAGCATCAATGAACCCAGATGGTCGCTCATAATTGGATCCACCATGGTGGTCGGTTCGTCGTAAAGAATGCATTCCGGCTGTGCCGCCAGCGCTCTGGCAATGGCCACCGCTCGGCGATGACCAGTCGATAAATCTGTTGGATAGTCATCAGCACGGTCTTCCAGATCCACCAGCCCCAGCAGGCCCTTTACAATTTCTTCGCGATTTTCGGCATCGTAATCTTCCCTGAGTTCCAACGAAAAGGCAATATTTTCGGCCACAGTCAAAGAATCGAACAAGGCCCCAGATTGGAAAACCATGGTCACTTTCTTGCGTAGGCGACGAAGTTCGGCTTCTCCAAAATCGGTGATGTTTTCATGGGAAACAATCACCTGCCCGGAATCGGGTTTAAGGAAACCCATAATGTGCCCCAGCGACACGCTTTTGCCAACTCCGCTTTGCCCAATGATGGCTACAGTTTCACCGGCATCCACCCAAAAATTGGAATCGACTAAAACGGGCTTATCAAACGTCTTATAAACGTGGCGGAATTCAATGTAGTGGGGAAATTGATCAATCATGATGTCTCAACGGGCTTCGCCGCCCAATCCGCAGGGCTATTAAGATTTTGAAAACAAACAACTTGGTCAACTTCAAACAACTCTACACGCAATCCTTCCAACGCTTGCCGAACCTTACGAACGCCACTTGCCAGGGCCTGCTCCACGGTCCCCAGGCAGCGTCGATGATAGGCCGCGCACAACGGTTGCCCGGCAGGCATCAGGCAATCCGCTCCGCAAAGTTTTGCTGCCTCCAGCAACCGTTTCAGCAATTCCGGGTTCAAATAGGGCATGTCGCAGGCCACAATCAGGTTCCAGTCCGACTCCGTAGCCGCCAGCGCCGCGCGAATTCCACTCAATGGACCCAAACCCGGCTGCTGGTCTTCAATGACCGCAA
The DNA here is from genome assembly GCA_043781815.1 of Bryobacterales bacterium. Classification (GTDB taxonomy): domain Bacteria; phylum Acidobacteriota; class Terriglobia; order Bryobacterales; family Bryobacteraceae; genus JANXSF01. Next base: position 1,323 of record JAYWBH010000055.1, read on the forward strand.
ATCCCAGGTGGCCGTACTTTGCCAGCGAGCCTACCAACGTCACTTGGCCGGTTACAGGAATCATAAGGTTGGCCACATGCACAACCATCGGTTGACCTTGCCAATCGAGCAGTGCCTTGTCCGTTCCCATGCGCGAACTGGCACCCCCGACAAGCACGAATCCAGCTTGGCTCATTTCAAAATTGTAGCATCCGAATTTGCGCTTTCCTCAATAGTCTCAATCCTTTGGAAAAGGGGTGTATAATCAGTGCGAGTAGCTTTTCTAAACATTTCCATGCGGTTCTGTTCCTTTTTTCTGATCAGCGGCATCACCGTAGCTTCGGCTGCGTCGCTTCCCGCTGCTCAAGTGAAAAGAAAGCCAGCAGTTGTGGCCACCATTGGCACAGTTACCAGAACCGATAACAACACCGGGCGCATTGTACGCAGCGTGGTGATTGAACCCAGACAGATAGCTCCGCGGGTGATTGAATCGTTTTCCACTGTGGAATTGAAGCCTGTTTCGCAAACAGTGATTGGCGATTTAGTAGATAAAGCTTCGTCCGAACATGGGGTTGATCCCTTGCTGGTTGCGGCCATTATTCATGTGGAAAGTGGTTTCAATCCCAATGCGCTATCCCCCAAGGGTGCCGAAGGGTTAATGCAACTGATGCCCGAAACAGGACGCCGTTGGGGTGCGCACAACGCTTTCAACCCAGAGGAAAACATCCGCGCCGGGGTCCGCTATTTTAAGTATCTGCAGGACATGTTCAAGGATGATCGGCTAGCGTTGGCTGCTTACAATGCGGGCGAGAATGCGGTGCAGCGATATGGCTGGATTCCCCCTTATCAGGAAACAGTGGAATATGTGTATCGGGTGGGTAGAAAGTACGGGGAAAATCGTCGAGCCGCCTCAGTGTTGGCCAAAACCATGCCTTTGAAATCCAAAGTGGAAGTGGCTGCCGCAGACGTCGCCTCGGCTGAAAATTCGCAGAAGGAAGTTCTGCCCAGCTATCGACCAGTGGAATATTATGTAGATAGCGAAGGAAAGTTGTTCTTGAAGACGAGGTAATTTTTGTCAGCAGGCTTACCCCATTCCGGCAAATTCCCTTGCAGCCTGTTCTTCCTTTCTATACTTGCGTTCGCCGAACTTGGGGCGGTCGAAAAATCGCCAATTACCCTAAATAATATCAGCGTTCAAACGCAGGACAATACAACACGGGTAACCGTGGAACTATCGGGTAAGTTCACTTTCGATACCGATAAGATCGGCAACCCTGACCGCCTTTTCTTCGACTTTTCTGCGACCAAGCCCAAGGCTGATACCAAATCCATAATTGCCGTCCGCAATGGTCATTTGAAGCAGATTCGCGTAGGGGAATCGAAGCCGAAAGTTACCAGAGTGGTGCTTGATTTGGAAAGGGAAACCGCTTTCACCACTTCTGTTTTGCAAAACCCTCACCGCCTGATCATTGATATTCGTCGTGCTGGAATCGTTGAAACCTCGTCGATGCGCGCTTCCACTATCCCCGATCCGGAACTTTCCTCGCCAGCTCCGGCACTTGCCGTAAAGTCGAAACGAATGATCCGACCATTGGTGCCTCCGCCTGCTTTTTACGAGCGTCGCGTGGCACAAAAACGGTTCGTTGCAGTGATCAGCCCACCAGGCTTTTCCATTAGCAGTATCGTGACCCCGGAATTTGACTGGCATAAGCAACACCTGATTCCGGCGACGGCTAAACTCCCTGGGTATCGACCGGCGACAAAAACCGTTGCGAAAACTTTAGCAACGACCAAGGCTCCTGAAATCCGCGATTCGACGCCGCGCGCTCAGTCCGCCACTAGCGCTGCGCCACGTGTCGCAATCGCTGCCAAACTCTCCACCACCGGACCCGATTCCCTGACTCGCGCACTGGGCTTGAAGATCGGTCGCATCGTGATTGATCCAGGTCACGGTGGGCACGATCAAGGTTCCAGCGGTCCTACCGGGTTGCTTGAAAAAGAGTTGGTGCTGGATATCTCCACGCGTTTGGGCGCAATGATTGAAGAACAATTGGGTAGCGAAGTGGTTTTCACGCGCTCTGATGATCGATTTATTCCGCTGGAAGAGCGCCCGCGCATTGCCAATCAGGTAAAGGCCGATTTGTTCTTGTCCATCCACGCCAACTCTTCTGTGTATCGGGCGGCGACGGGTGTGGAAACGTATTACCTCAGCTTCACCACCTCCAAACAGGCATTGGAAGTAGCCGCCAGGGAAAATGCATCCAGCCAACATCGAGTTTCCGAATTGAAGGATTTGCTACAAAAAATCGCGTTGAAAGACAAGGTGGATGAATCCCGGGAGTTTGCATCGCGGCTTTTGACGCCACTCTCCAAAGCCACCAATGCAACTTCAGCCGCCAGCAATCGGGGAGTGAAGAAGGCTCCATTTATTGTCCTGATTGGGGCCAATATGCCCAGTGTGCTGGCCGAAATTGGATTTGTAAGTAATCCAAGAGATGAGCAACTGATGAAGAAGCCTGAGCAGCGTCAGAAAATTGCCGAAGCGCTGATGCGCGGCCTTATGCAATATGCCGAATCCCTGAGTCATTTTCAACTAGCCAGACGCGCTGCTGACGATGAATAGTGTGCGTTTCTTAGCGAGCTGTTCCCACCAGTTCATCCGGCGTTTTGTTGGTTGGAAGCAAGAACTCCACCCGGTTGCGACCACTATTTTTAGCCTTGTATAACGCCTCATCGGCAGTTTGTACCAACACCTCTGGCAAATACCCTGGCATCCAACTGGTTGCACCAAAACTTGCCGTCACCGTCAATTCCGTGTTGTTGTAACTTACCGGGGTTTCCCCAATTAAACGGCGGAACCGTTCCGCTTGTTTCACCGTGTTGACGGAATCGCATCCGGGAAGGATGATCAGGAATTCTTCGCCACCGTAACGCCCAATCGCATCGTAGGGACGCATGCTTTCCTGAAAGCGGCGCGCCAATTCCCGCAATACGGCATCGCCAGCGGCGTGTCCTGCAGTGTCGTTGATCAGCTTAAAACGGTCAATATCAAGGATGAGGACTCCGCAAGGGGTATGTTCACGGCTGGAACGGGCCATGTCAGCGCAGAGTCTTTCTAAAATCATGCCCCGATTTTTCAACCCGGTTAGCGAATCGTGCGTCGCCCGAATCCGCAGCGCTTCCCTGGTTTTCAGCAGTTCATCCTGCAATTCTACAATGCGTCGGCCAGCTCGCAGACGTACTTGCAATTCCTGCTGGTCGAATGGCTTGGCCAGGTAATCGTCGGCACCAGAAGTCATCCCTTCAATCAGATCTTCTTTCAAGCCGCGCGATGTAAGCAGCAGAATGTAGGAATAGGGTTCCCGGTTTCTGGCACGCACTAACCGGCAAACTTCAGGTCCCGTATGGCCTGGCATCATCCAGTCCAAAATCGCCAATCGAGGCGAATCGGGCTGTTGGAGAATTTCCCACGCCTGTTCCCCATCGCAAGTGGAAATAACCTCGTAACCCCATTTGGTCAGAGTCGATTCCAATACGTGACGTGATACCGCACTGTCGTCAGCAATCAATACCTTCATATGTTCCTCAAGCTGGCTGCAGTTAGAGAATCAAGAATCGGAACATGGCTCAAATGATTAAACGTATTTCTCATGCTAGTTCCACCCTTGGTTGGCTTATCGACTACGAACATCAAGACTCCAGGAAAAATGATGGTAGTGTGGTGGCGCGGATTTTCTTCTTCACTTATCCTACTTCTTTTGCCTGTACCTTATCGCTAACCTCTTCCTTTCCAACCCGCAACTCTACAATTAGGTGCGCCAAATTCGAAGCCCGCGAAGGTAATGAAATACTGTAAACACCGCTCCCTCGCGGTCACGGCTCGGATTGGCGTACCACTACAATTCGTTTCGAACATTTTATGGATACGGTTCGGCTAATCTGGAAGGAAGCACCATGCGAATCCTGATTCTGGCCTGTCTCATCGCCACCCTAACTCCAGCCGCCGTTCGTCTCTATTCCACGCCACAAAAATTCCGAACCTTCTACGCCAAAGATTCGCCAGACGTGCCCGCTGCGCTGAAAGCTCTGCCCACCTCATCGACCCCCAGCACTACAGCAGACGATGGAGTCACTTGGATCGGCTCCAGCAAAGGCCTCACCCGCACTTCTCTCAAAGAAATTCCTTCCCGACGCATGCAATTCTTTTCCGGCAAACGCTACTTGCCCGATGACAAAGTGGAAGCCATCCTTGCCCATAAGAATGGAGCTTGGGTTCGTACCGCAACAGGCGTCGCTCACATTGAATTCCGACCGCTTACCTTAGCGCAAAAGGCTGCCCTGTTTGAACAACGGATCACCGCACGCCACAATCGCCATGGTCTGGTTGCCGATTCCCACCTGTCCACCCCCGGCGATCTTTCCACCAGTCAAACCGTCCCCACTGATAACGACGGCTTGTGGACTTCCATCTACTCCACCGCCGCCTGCTTCCGTTATGCCGTTGAACCCACCCCTGCCAATCTGGACCGGGCTCTCCAAGCAACCGACGCCATCCTGTTTCTGGAACAAGTCACCAACAGACCGGGCTTCCCTGCCCGATCCTTTGTCATCGCCGATGAAAACCCTTCTTCCGACGGCATGTGGCACTGGACTGCCGACGGTAAATATCGGTTCAAAGGGGATACTTCTTCCGACGAATTAGTGGGCCACTTCTTTGCCTTTGCCGTGGCTTGGGATCTGCTTCCCGACCCAGCCCTGAAGGCTCGCATCGCCGCCACTACTTCGCGAATCATGGATCACATTCTGGATCATGACCTGACGATGACCGATGTCACCGGGTTCCCTACATTTTGGGGCCGCTGGTCAGAAGATTACTTTGCCTCCATTCGCGGTCGAAGTGATTCGCCACTAAACGCTGCGGAAATTCTCAGTTTTCTGAAAGCAGCCCACCACATCACCGGCAATCCCCGCTATCAGCGGGAATATAATCGGCTGGCACTTGGGCGCGGTTATGCAGCGTTAGCGGGAAAGGTAATTGAACTTCGGGAGGAGCTGAATTATTCCGATGAGGAGCTGGCTTTTCTTCCGCTGTACTTATTGTTCCGCTACGAAAAAGATCCCAAGCTGCTAGCACTATATCGAACTGCACTCGATGGCTGGTGGCAGAATGCTCAACGCGAAGCGAACCCCTTGTGGACGATGATTTTTATGTTGGGCCGCCCTGGCGCGAAGCCCAATTTGGAGGCGGCAGTGCAAACGCTTTACCGCATGCCCATCGATATGATTACCTGGAATGTGACCAACTCCCAACGCGAAGACGTTCCACTATCCAAAGAGATCGACCGCCATCAGCACCCCCAATCCACGCGATTGCTGCCGCCCGATGAACGTCCGGTGATGCGCTGGAACGCAAATCCATTTCAAGTGGACGGTGGCAACAACGGGTCCAGCGAAAATGACGGGGCGCATTTTTTGCTGCCCTATTGGCTGGGGCGTTATCACAAACTGCTGATTGGAGAATAAGAGCCCCCATCAGCGAGGTATCATTAAATCAGAGACACGCCTTTTCTATGGATATGAACAATTCTGTATTAGTTCCGATGGTGGTTGAGCAGACTTCGCGGGGGGAACGTGCTTACGATATCTACTCGCGATTGCTGAAAGAAAACATCATCTTTCTTGGAACGCCCATTGACGACAATGTCGCCAACCTGATCATTGCGCAGTTGCTATTTTTAGCCGCCGAGGATCCAGAACGCGATATTTCGCTTTACATCAACTCGCCGGGTGGTTCCATCACAGCCGGCCTAGCCATCCTCGACACCATGCGATTGGTGGAGCCTGACATCGTAACCTATTGCGTTGGCCAAGCTGCTTCCATGGCCGCTGTTCTGCTGGCCTGTGGAGCCAAGGGAAAGCGTTACAGCTTACCCAATAGTCGCATTTTGATTCACCAGCCCTCAATGAGCGGACTGGCTGGACAGGCAACCGACATCGACATTTATGCCAGAGAAATCTTGCGCATGCGCGAATCGCTGAATGCCATCCTGGCCGATGCTTGTAGCCAACCAACAGAACGCATTGCTCGTGACGTGGATCGTGATTACATCATGAGTCCGCAACAGGCGCTGGAATATGGCATGTTGGATAAGATCATTTCTCACCGCGGCGAGAAGAAGTCCTAGCTTCATTTGGTTCAATGTGAAGGGACCGACCGGGAGGTCGGTCCCACATATCCTGGCTTCCGCAATATCTGGCTTTCAACCCTGCCCAATTTCAGAAGTTTTCCAAGTACTTGAAGGTGTGAAGAAAGTCCGCTAGCGGACTTGGCAGGCTGAATCGCCTACTCTACTTTCCCAGCCCCACTTGACTAACCTTCCTTGGGCCACTTTAACTAACTTTCACTACACCTGGAGTTGTGTTTGTGGGGTAGGAGCTTCCGCCTGCCAGCTCGCTTGCGAGCGAAGTCTTTATTCCAATTTCCGAAAAGTTTTTCTAATGCCTCAAATGTGAACGGACCCACCTATCGGCTCCGCCAGACTAGAAAAGTGACGGCCGCTACTGCTAGCTGAATGGCCACCATCCATGGCCCAGCGATCCATTGCGACATGGTCATTACCAGCGGTG
>JAYWBH010000056.1:0-2572 GCA_043781815.1 Bryobacterales bacterium
CGAAAAGATCCGTTCCGAAAAGAACCCGATGTACGGTTTCAACGCGGCAACTGGTGTTTACGAAGATATGGTAAAGGCCGGCGTCATTGATCCAACCAAAGTGACCCGTACAGCTCTGCAGAACGCTTCTTCGATCTCAGCATTAATGCTGACGACTGAAGCAATGATCTGCGAGATCCCAGAAAAGAAGGCAGCTCCGGCTGGCGGTGGTGATCATGGTCCTGGAATGGATTACTAAGCTAGTTTTTAGTTTGTGGTTTGAAGACGGCCGCTTTCCGCAAGGGGGCGGCCGTTTTTTGGTTTGAGCTAATCAATCGTTATCTGGGTCAGGCAAAAGCTCACCGTAAATGGCAATGCATATTTCGCGCGCAAGACCTACACCCTTCTGAAATACGGGCCCATTGGTGTAGCACCAGTCCAACAAGCGCTTTTTGTGTTTTTCGCTTGGCTGTCCTTTCTGTTTCACATCCGCCAAGACAAGAATTGCCATATCGCCGTCATCATATTTTTTTCGGTTGTGCTTCAGAGTTGCAGAGAATCTAAGGCACAGATTCTCTAATCTTTCCAAGTCAATTACAAAGATTTCCGTCTTCATTTCGTCTCCTGTTCGGTAGTTATCCGTCCGTAAACTTTCAAAAAATCGGCGAGGGCACTGGCTGAGCCTTCCACCTCGAAATGGAGCCCATTACTATCAAACCTGGCTTTTAGTTGGCTATGGACAGGGTTGGTGCTGTTTATATTTGAATCCGCTGCTCGTGGCCTGGCGTCTACTTCTGACGCACCACCTTCATTTGCGACATCACCTGCTTGGGATCGCATGAGTCGATCCCAAAAGTTCGCAAACTCAGATGGAATCATCACGTGATTTCGTCCAGCTTCTGAGGAAGATAGCCGTTCAAGTGGACGACAAGCAAACAAATCATCCCAAAGGGCTTCGCAACGACTGGCAACCATGCTATTCCTGTCGCCACTTTGCGTGAGGAACCAGTTGCTGAGCAGCACATATGCCGTGCTCTTTAAAGGAGTCGATGGATTTTCGAACCACCGCTGAAACTCCTTTCCCGCCTGGGAACTTAAAGTAAGTCCTCGGTGTGTTTCTTGGGTAATGCTTTCCAGAAGGTTTTCAAGTCGGCCACTGTCTATATTCTGATGGTTTATCAAAATCAAATCAAAGTTATTTGTTGAGTTCGGGACTCTGCGAGCCCATTGAAATCTGTTATTCATATGCATACTCCTTTATTGATGTTGGATCATTTACAACAACCAATGCTATCTTGCCACACTCTATAACCACAGTCAATAGCATTCTTTATGAATGAACAAAAAGAGTCATGCCGGTTACGATTCAAATTATCGGAAATCTGGAAGTCGGTTGATCAGGGAGCAACGCGATCCTCCGTTCTGGCAATTCGAACTGCAAAAATTATAAGCTATGACTTATATTAGTTTGGGCTTATAATCTAATCGTGGCGTGGGAAGTTGAAGTCACTGACGAATTCAAAGCCTGGTGGAGCGGACTTACCGATGCGGAATGCGTATCCGTTGAAGCTGCCGTCTTGCTGCTAGAAGAACGTGGACCTCATCTGCCTTACCCATACAGTAGTAAAGTCACGACCTCCAGTCATTCTGCAATGCGCGAGTTGCGGATTCAGCACCAAGGACGCCCTTACAGGGTTCTTTACATTTTCGATCCCCGCCGCATCGCGATTCTGCTACTGGGCGGCGACAAGACCGGTGATGATCGCTGGTATGAGAAAACCGTACCGCTTGCGGATCGCCTGTATGATGAACATCTGTCAGAGATGAAAAAGGAAGCCAATGCCAAAGACGACAAAATTCAGTGAACTCCGTGCGAAGATGCCGCCAGAATCCCGAGCCGAAGCTAGGCGGTTGGCGGACGACGCCCTGAAGACAATGCCCTTGCACGAACTGCGCGCGGCTCGCCACTTAACGCAGCAACAACTCGCACAGACTCTTGACATGACGCAGGCCGCAGTTTCCCAGCTAGAACAACGAACCGACATTTACCTCAGCACACTCGAAAATTTCGTTGAGGCGATGGGTGGGAGGCTGGAGATGTATGTGGTTTTCCCCGATGGGAGGGTGAAGTTGGGCCTGGATCGCGAAGCATAACAATCCCTCTTGGGGGAAAGGTCAAACATCACAAGCGCTGAAAATCTGCAACAGCCTCGGACGCCATACCCAATGGCCGTTCCCCTGTCACCCTTAAGAAGGCAATCCGCCAATCCTTACCTTGCCGTTCCATCAAAAAGAACACAGGGATGCTTCTCATCATTAACGACCCATACTGATACTTTTCCTTTCAGATAAACTTTAGGTAACGCTGTCTATATTCCCGACTCCATCAATAAAACAGCAAAGGACTCGCGGAGAAAATCAAAAAAGATCTCCGTCTCAAGTAAGGAGTTGTGATGTTACGATACGCGGTAAGGCTAAAACGTGATTCCAATGGGACAATCCTATCTAGCTTCCCAGACGTGCCCGAAGCTCATACTTTCGGCGAAGAAAACGAAGAAGCGTTGCGTCGCTCACCGGACGCACTCGAAACCGC
>JAYWBH010000057.1:0-7916 GCA_043781815.1 Bryobacterales bacterium
GGCTCAGCGCCACTGCCCGCAGTTCCAAGGGCACCGACGCCACAGAAATCGTCAGGAGAATTCACCAGTATGTTTGGGCCGGGGGAAACGCCGCTGAATCCTAAGCCACCCACCTTCACACCATCCATGGTGTCAGGCGGAGAAGCCACCAACTATTTCCCAGCTTCCAGGCCGCAACCAATGGCCCAGCCACCTGCCCATTCCAGTGAGTATACAAGCATGTTTGAGGCATCTACACCGCCTCCGGCCGCTGTTGCTCCAACACCTGTAGTGACGCCGAAAAAGACCCGGCAACTGCACTTATTTATCGCCTTGGGAGTACTGTTTTTGTTGGCGATAATCATCATCGTATTATTTGCAGTACGCGGTTAAACCGCCTGCGGTAACACGATGATGAGTTCCATAACGGGGTTGGGAAAATCACCTGGCACATAAGCCGCCAAATTTCTTGCTCGACGAATTGCTTCCCACGAACCACCGGATTGACTGAGGCTGAAATAACGGTAATTCAGCTTGATGGGAATTGCAGGCGGGTTAGGCACATGCGTCAGCGGGACACCGGGTAGTGCCTTTTCAACTAAGTGATTGATGTAATCCGTTGAACATAATTTAACGAGGGCTGGCACTCTGCCAGTCAAATCTGCAACTGGCACCTCAGCGTTGATGGCCAGGTACATTTTGGTGTTCACCAAGTAATCATCCCGATCCAATGCTGTAGCGTAAATGGAAGGTTGTGTGAGCTTCAGCGGCAAGGAAACGACATTCGTGGGGACAACGGTATCCAGCAGCAAGCGCAACTTTTCATCCAGGCCAGTGAAGCAAGCGCCAAGGTTATTGTGATCGTAAACAGGGAAATCGCGAGGGTGAACTTTCAAGGAAAATGTTGTGAGTGCACCGGCAAGTTGCAACATCGAGGAATAGAGCGCTTCTGGATGACCGCCATGCGTTTCAAAGATATGACGGAAGGCCGGGAAGTGTGTGTTGATTGTATAAAGCAGCCAAAAACTGGCAATGTCTGAAGCACTGAAATCGGCAAGCGTCTGATTTTTATGCTTGCGGGTTCCAGACAGTGCACTGCTACGAGCAGAAAGAATTTCTACTAAGCGGCGGGCAATGGAAATCAGATAACTGCTGGCGGCAATGTCGACCAGTGGAGGCACAAAATGAGGGTCTAATTCAAACCTGCCACCATTTGTCTTATTGACCTTGGCAATTCGAAGGGAAGAACAACCTTCCAAATTTTCTCCTTCAACCAGAAGTCGAAGATTTTTGCGGGCAACCATAATTGGCTTTTCAGAGGTGCCGGTATTGTCATCGCGCATCATCTGCACTTCGGCGCGATAGCGGGCTTCCCCGCCCTGTTGTGCACTGGCAACATTAACACCACGTTCACGATAATTTGGAATGGCCAGAAACACTTCAATGGAATCCTGATCGGGTGCGAACTGGTCAGCCAAAGGACGTTGGGGCGGTACTTGGTCAGAGGACGGAATATCGAATAGCAAGCCGTCGGGCATAATTCCCGATGCTTCAGAAATGGAGAGAATTCCAGTGGACAGTGCGTCCTGGTTAATCCGTAACCGTTCAAAACCCCAGGGGCGAAAATTCAATGCCTGCAAGTGAAATTGCAGTGATTGCTCCAGGTAGCGATCCTGAAGTTGCAAGTGTTGTGGGTTAAGGAACGTACCTTTGGACCACACAACCGGTTCGAGAAGGGGCATGCAAGTAACTTAGCAGAATTTCAATGCTGGAGATCTACAAAGCAAGAAATCTGCGCTCTGCCAGCTTTCGCACAACGGAGCAACATTGCTGACTGACCTGTTCAACAGGAGCATTTACTTTTGTCGCTACGGCGACAATCAATTCGTGCAGGGTGCTTTCACCGGAACAACTTGCCAGAAACTCAGCAACAGGGAACTCAATGGAAATGGTTCCAGGCAACCCACCTGACAAAGTAAGATTCAACCCGTCAGGCAGCCAGGTGTGATCAGTCAACGCAAATGATTGCTGAAGCTTTGTGCCGCTGGCCAAGCGAGGTTTCATCTTCAAGAGTTCTTCATCGGCGGGATTGGTTGACAGGAAAGTTTGCGTAGAAAATAAACTTAAAACTGATTCCCCGATGGGTTCGGAAATCTCCAGCGGCTGTTCTTCAATACGAAGCCAATTGTCGCCCGTGCGTTTCCGCATGCTAAGAAGTCCACCGCAAATCTGTTCGACGTTACTTCGTCGATAGTGCTCCAACCAATCTGTAAACTTTTGGGTGGCCCGTTCCGGGTCGATCGAAAATTCCTCTTTGATCCGCTCATACGCATAAGCTGCGGGGTCACGAGTATAGCCACGCAGAATCCACGCATCGCAGCCCGTTCCGTCCAGCCACTCCGCCACACGATCCTGCCAGGATTGCCCTTGCACTTGCACCCATTCGAATGTCATTTGAAGGTATCCACCGTCGTTCAAATGGGTGGCCCCTTCGCGGACAACGCGGCGGCAGTATTGATCCAAATCCATGGAATTCTCGCAATACATCTGGTTGGATGAGGGAGTCACAAAGAATGGTGGGTTGGCAAGGATCAAATCGAAACATTGATCTTTGATTGGCTCAAATGTGTCGCCTGTATAGGTTTCAATGTTGGTGATGCTGTTCAAACTGGCATTGAAGCGGGTGAATGACTCGGCTCGAGGATTGAGATCAGTGGCGACTATGCGATCCCCGTTCGCTGCTGCCAAAACGGAAAGCACACCGCAACCTGCGCCTAGGTCGAGAATTGATTTCATATGACGCCGTATGGAAACTTGATTCAGAATTCGGGTAGTCGGATTGGCCCACAAAACAAAATCGTTGGCCTCGGCGGACTTTATGCGATCGAGAGGATCGGCTACAAACCAATGGTTATCCAGAGGGGTAAGCATGACGGAAGCTTGCAACTGATCTGCTTCGAGATTCAGTAATCCAGAATTGATCAGGATGCTAAGAATGCCAGGAGGTACAATTCCTGACACCAGTTTGTAATCTATCGGAATGCCGAATAAAAATAGGCGAAGCAGGAAATTCAGTACGGTGGGTTCCCGGGTGTAATCCAACAGGTAAGGCCAGTTTCCAGAATGACGAGCAGGGAGTTCCCTTAAGCCGGGGCGCTTACGGAATTCAAGATCGGTGTAACAGGCGGCTTGGAGGAAATCTCGCAGAGATTGGGCGTCGGCGGGGGATAGAAGCGTTAGCATGATTGACTAATTTATGATAAGGGCTTTGAGAATACTTTTAAAACCAGAAACCACTTATTCAGAAGTTTCGCTATTTGGCCTCTGTCAGTTCTATGAGTACTAGCAGAAATAGCTAAAAAACACGAAGCAAGTGAAATGTTTTGACTTACACTGGCGGGCATCGTCGATAGGTAAGGAAGAATGCTTAAAGTCCATGCCTGCGGCCACTTTAACACTCTTACAAGAGAAATCACTTACCACCCAACTTTAGGAAATCTTAGTCGACCCAGTTCGGTTTATGCACCTAGAAACTAAGGGCTTGACGTACTGGACGTACCGAGTATATGCTTGAAATCCTACGGAGGCAATTTTGGCAAGAGAGAGCACCCAACACAAGCTTGACCGTGTGCGTTCACCACGGGTCCAGATCACTTACGACGTGGAAGTAGGTGGCGCCATTGAATTAAAAGAATTACCTTTTGTCGTTGGAGTTCTCGGCGACTTAACTGGCCAGCCGGAAGAACCCTTGGCCAAATTAAAGGAACGGAAGTTTGTTGAGGTGAATCCTGACAACTTCGATGCCGTGCTGGAAGGCATGAAACCTCACCTTAATTTCTCAGTAAGAAATATGTTGAGCGAAGAATCCGATGCACCCAACCTCAAAGTGGATTTGAAGTTCAAAACCATGGAAGACTTCGAACCAGAAAATGTCGCGCGCCAAGTGAAGCCCTTGAAAGAGCTGCTTGATTTGCGCACTCGACTTTCCGATTTGCGAGGCAGCTTACAGGGCAACGATAAGCTGGAAGAGCTTTTGTTGGATGCCGTCGGCAATACAGAAAAGCTGGATAAATTGAAGAAGGAAATTGGCAGCGAGGAGAAATCCAATGGCTGAGGCGAAATCTTCACAGGCGCAAGCCGCCGAATCGGTAGTTGAAGAACGAGGTCTACTGGACCAAATTGTAGACGAAGGTCGATTCGGTAAAGAACCGGCTTCCATTGAACGTGGCCGCAATCTGGTTAAGGAATTTGTATCGCAATTCCTGGGCGGATCGATGACCATCGCTCGGGATGCCGAGATGATGGTGAACTCGCGCATCGCTCAAATTGACCACCTGATTTCCATTCAGTTGAACGAGATTCTGCACAACGAATCGTTCCAGAAGTTGGAAGGAACCTGGCGTGGTGTCAAATACCTGATGGATCAGAGCGAAACCGGTGTGATGCTCAAGATCAAGGTCTTGAATTGCACGAAGAAAGAACTTCTGAAAGATCTTCAGCGGGCTCCGGAATTCGATCAGAGCGCCTTGTTCAAAAAGGTCTATGAGGAAGAATACGGAGTGTTTGGTGGTGCGCCATTTGGTGCGCTGGTGGGCGATTACGAATTCGGCAAGCACCCTGAAGACATTGAACTGCTGGAAAAGATTTCCAACGTTGCAGCCGCTGCCCATGCACCTTTCGTAAGTGCCGCTGCTCCTGATTTGTTCAACATGTCCAGTTACACAAGTCTGGATGCACCAAGAGACTTGGCGAAAATTTTTGACACCACCGCATACGCAAAGTGGAAATCATTCCGCCAGTCCGATGATTCGCGTTACGTTGCGTTGTGTCTGCCCCGCACACTTGGCCGATTGCCCTATGGCAAGGACACTAAGCCTGTGGAGGGATTCAACTACGAAGAACAGGTGGATGGTTCCGATCACTCAAAGTACCTTTGGATGAACGCGGCATTTGCCCTGGCATCGCGGATGACCAATTCGTTCTCTAAGTTCGGAATGTGCGTCGCTATGCGTGGTGTGGAAGGTGGCGGATTGGTAGATGGTCTACCTGTTCACAATTTCTACACGGACGAAGGCGATGTGGCGATGAAGTGCCCCACTGAAGTGCCCATTACGGACCGTCGTGAAAAGGAACTGGCCGATTTAGGATTTGTTCCGCTGGTGCATTGCAAGGGCACTGACTATGCCGCTTTCTTCGGCGTGCAGTCTTGCCAGAAGCCGAAGTTGTATGACACGGATTCGGCGAACGCCAACGCGCGACTTTCAGCGCAATTGCCATATATTATGGCCGTTTCGCGATTTGCGCATTACCTGAAAGCGATGATGCGCGATAAGATTGGCAGCTTCATGTCACGCACGGATGCGGAAGTATTTTTGAATCGCTGGATTATGAAGTACGTAATTCCCGACGATACGGCATCAGCAGAAATGAAATCGCGTTGCCCGCTGCGTGAGGCCCGCATTGATGTTTCAGAAGTTCCGGGTAAGCCGGGTGTTTATCGGGCAGTTGCATTCTTGCGACCGCACTTCCAGCTTGACGAATTAACAGTGTCCCTGCGGTTGGTGGCAGAACTGCCAGCTCCTGCAAAGTAAGTAAACGGGCGCCATTTCAAGAAGCCCCATCAGCCTGTTTCCAGGCAATCTGGAAACTTAAAAAATAAAGGGAGATTCCTTATGGCAGTTAATGCCTATCTGTACATTGACGGAGTGAAAGGACCAAGCACCAGCCGCAAAGACCACATTGATATCCTTTCGTTTAGTTGGGGCGTTAGTCAGACCTCCACCTATGGTGCTGGTGCATCGGGCAAGGAAGCCAAGGCTGGCCGGGCCAGCTTCTCAGATCTGAACGTGATGAAGGTTTTGGACAAGACATCGCCCCTGCTCACGGACCATTGCGCAACAGGCGACATTTTAAAGAAAGTATACATTCTTTACGATAAGCCTGTAGCTGACAAGCAGCAGTCTTACTTCAGAATATGGTTGAAAGACGCCCTGATCACAAGCGTGCAGTTAAGTGGTTCAAGCGAGAATCCTACGGAAAGTTTGAGCTTTGCTTTTCAAGCCGTAGAAATCGCTTATGCACCGGAAATGGACGACGGTAAGCTTGACGCTGCAATCCGCAAGGGATATGACTTGGAATTGCTAAACGCCAAGTTCGCCGCTGACGACGCTTTACCCGATTAGTTAAATGACCGCAACAGAACTATTCCAAACTGGGAAAGTACGGGACGCAGTCAGTTCGCTGACTGCGTCTGTGCGGTCCAATCCGGCTGACAGAAAAAGTCGTACGTTTCTGTTCGAGCTTCTATGTTTTTCCGGGCAATACGACCGTGCTGCCAAGCAGTTGGCAGTGCTTAGCGAAGGCTCCAAAGAAAATGAATTGGGTGCCGTTATGTATTACTCGGCGTTGCACGCGGAAAAAGCGCGTCACGATTTATTTCGTACGCAAGAGTTTCCTAAACTGGCAGCAGCTCCATCGCCTGCGGGTAAATGGAATGGCACGCCATTTGAATCCATTGTGGATTGCGACCCTCAAATTGGCGCTCGTTTAGAAGTGTATGCAGCCGGGGCTTATATTTGGATTCCCTTTCACCACATTTCAACGATTGAAGTGCAACCTACTAAGCAGTTGCGTGATACTTTGTGGACGCAAGCGTTTGTAATGACTGGTCCTTCTTTTAAAGGAACGGACATTGGTGAAGTTATTATTCCTGCGATTTATCCATTCTCCTGGAATTCTCCAGATGAGTCTTTATGGCTTGGACGGGACACGGATTGGGTGGCGGATGACGAAGGAAACGAGTTCCCTGTAGGACACAAAACTTTTCTCATAGATGGAAAAGAAGTTCCTTTAGTAGAGATCCGATCCATTGAGTTTGCCTCTAATGCCGCTGCGTGAAGACATCCTTAATCCCATTGCTGGCGATAACCCAAGCGGGCTGTATTCTCGCAACGATCCTGTATACGACAAGATTAAAGAAGCACGGCGTGAAGACGATGAACTGGCCCAAGGGGACTGGAAACACGATAGAAAACTTGCTGACCATACCCTGGTTATCAAGCTTACACAAGAAGTATTAGCCACCAAAACCAAAGACTTGCAATTGGCCGTATGGCTGACTGAGTCGCTTCTAAAAAAGAATGGCTATCAAGGTTTTTGTGAAGGAATCATCCTTTGCCGCAACCTGTTGGAAACTTTTTGGGACACCCTTTATCCTGAAATTGAAGATGGCGACGCCGAGTTCCGTGCGGCCCCTCTCAATTGGATTGGGTCCAAGATGGACTTTCCTGTAAAGAGTGTTGCTCTGTGCGTAGCAGGTTATGATTTTTATCGGTACAAAGAATCCCGCGTGGTTGGGTATGACGACCCAGCGAAGGATAAAGATCAAAAGAAGACGCGTGAGTTGGCTATTAAGGGGGGGAAACTTGGTCCTGAGGAGTTCGACAAATCCTTTGGTGAAACTCCCAAACTCTTCTACGCCCAAGCAGAAACTCAGTTGGATTCTTGCATTATCGAAGTGCAGGCACTCGATAAATGTTGTGCGGATAAGTTTGGCGAAGCTGCCCCATTCTTTGGCAAATTGAAGCCTGCGTTGGAAGAAGTGCGCCATGTTGTCCACGGCTTTCTTCAAAAGAAGCGGGAATTGGAACCAGATCCGGTGGAAGATATCCCGGTGGAAACAGCGTCGGAAATGGCTGTTGATGCTGGCGTTGAAACAAGCACCGACGGCGTTGCGCAAAAAACTTCCGGTTACGTAATTCAAGCTCCAGAAGATCCGGCTGATCGTAAAGAAATGATTGCAGCCGTGGTGGCAGCGGCCGCTTTTTTGCGCAAGAAAGAACCGAAAAGTCCAGCACCTTACCTGATGTTGCGAGGCCTGCGATGGGGCGAGTTGCGTGCAGCCATCGAAGCGAAAGATTATTCCAAACTGGAAGCTC
>JAYWBH010000058.1:0-2556 GCA_043781815.1 Bryobacterales bacterium
CTTCCAAAGCTTCAAACAAAACTACTTGAGTTGCTTGGCGGAACCCAAATAAATTGCGTTCAACAGCAGCTTGAAAGTTCCAAACGGCTGGCCACGATGCTGCGGGCGAAAGCCAAACAGAATCACCCTGCCCTTCCCATAACGAGCCTCAGCCAGCAGCCCTTTCCCCAGCACTGCCCGCTCTCCAGAAATCCAACCACTGGCCAACAGCTTCGTCTTGGCATAGCGGGCCACCATGTTCACTGCCTTGTCCCCTTGATTCATATCGAACGCTTCGCCACCACTGGAAAAGGCAATCGCTTCTTCAGGCATCCCAAAGCCGATGGGATGCTTCGGGTCAACGGTGATCCGCAGCAATGATCCTGGGCACAGGAAGGGCGTCGCAGTGGCACCTGGCTCCTCGCCTTCGCCTCCAGTGGCATTGCGAACCAGCGTGTTTCTGACACCTAGCGGCATAATCTGCAAAGGCAAACCAGTGGCCGCACCGAAGGTGATCATGGTCCCGCCAGTCTGCACGAACTCGTCTAAAGCGGCCGCGCCTTTAGCCCCAATTCCACCCGTAAATTCAGGACGTTGAAGCGCCGGTGCTCGACGGGAGCTGGACGACGTACCTGCATCCGGCATGCCCGCACGAATGCCATGCATGATGGAATCAGCCGACTGCGTGGCAAACAGAATGGTGTCAAATTTGTCGCGTAAATTTCCCGCTTGCAAATCTTCGTTGTGGATCATCTTATAGGGCACCTTGTAGGTATCCAGGACCCACTGCGTCCACCCCAGATCCATATTTACCACCCAAGGTTCATACAGCGCCAGACGCGGCTTTCTTAACTGATAGGCTGCCTCCTTCAAATCCGTTACAATCTTTCCATCAGCAGTCCAACCCACGTCATTCCCACCTTCCAATAATTCGGCGGTGGTTACAAAGGAAGAATTTTCTTTATGATCCATGGAGGGCGGTGCCTGCAGAATGGTTGCATTGGGTTCCAGGTTGGCCTGAAACACATCTTCAATACGGTCCACCTGAACTCCCATCTGCATACTCAGAGTCCACCCGGCAATGTCGTAGGGCTTCTTCACTGGACCATTCACCCCCTCACGGATTTCAGGATATTTCTGCGGGTCAAGAAGATCCATCAGGTAACCACGAAACGGCTGAGCCGTCCGCATTACATAGGTACCGGCGGGATAGGTTTTTTCGCCGGAACGAAATTCTGTGCGAGCCCGCTCCACTTGCACACCAACAAATGCCAGGCGCTTCAACATTTCCGCAGCACTGGAATAATCCCATTGCTGCATCGGCACAGCATAGGCATAGGGGCCGCCCTTTTTGCCCAATTCAATGTTGTGATTGGCCGTCTCCCATGCCTTGTACAGGAACTGTTCACTGCGAGTGCTGGCCAGATCAAGAATCGCGAAATCTGCTGTGAGCATGTATTCAATGGCGTCCCGCAAAGTCCATTTCCCACCTAACCAAGGTCGCTGATAAAAGATGGAAGGCTCCTTGGTAGGAATCCCGTTGGCGAACCGTTCCGGGATATCTGCCTTCTCATAATCGCGGGGCTCCGCATAAGAAAACCCAGCGGTCTCGGTCAGAATTCCGTGCATGTTATGAAATGCCGGTGCTGAACGTAACCCTCCGTTCCACCATCCATCAAATCCCCAGTAGCTAAGCACCCCGGGCTTATCTTCTCGCGCAAAGCGTTCCTTCATCGTCGCCCCAATTTGGTGGATTCCTTCCATCACCGCAGCGGGAATATTGGGGTTCAATGGTTCAGCATACGGAGGAACAAAAATTCGCGCAGGGAACGGTGGTGCCTGATGTTGGTTGTAGACAATCTGCGGGAACCAATCCTGAAACAGCAGCTTAGATACATGCCGCGTCTCTTCCAGATTCAGCATGAACCAATCGCGATTATTATCGTGCCCGGAATATTTCTGGTACAGCTTGGTAACCCCTGCCCGCGCATACGGCGTGCCTGCGTTGGATCTGTACCAATGTGCCACCACATCCAGCCCATCGGGATTAATCACCGGCACCTGCATCAGAATCACTTTGTCGCGAAAGCGTTGAAACTCTGGCGATTCGTCGGTCAACATGCGGTAGGCCAAATGGGGTGCTTGCTGCACAGGGGCCACCTCTGTCGCGTGCAATCCGGAATCAATCCACACAATCGTCTTCCCTTCCCTGGCCAGTTTTGTTGCTTCTTCTTTAGTGGCTTGACCCAGCGCAAGGCGTCGGCTGATGTCTTGAAACTTTTTCAACTGCACCAAATTTTCCGGACTTGAAATGAATGCCACATGCATTGGCTTGCCATAAGCGCTGCGGCCGAATTCAACCAGTCGAATGCGGTCACTGGACTTCGCCAACTTTTCAAAGTAAGCAGTCATTTGGGCGTGATCGGCTAATTTGTAATCGTCCCCAGGATCGAATCCAAAATGTTCCTTAGGAGTTGGTACAGCACCGAAGGCCAATAAAGCAGCCGTCAAAAGATAGGAGGTAGCGTAACTAGCAACACGAATGCCCATGTGGAACAATCTTACTATGGCCTTCGC
>JAYWBH010000059.1:0-7862 GCA_043781815.1 Bryobacterales bacterium
ATGATGGAAGTGATGTCCATACATACATAGATACACCCGGCCTGTTTTCAAGTACGTGAATTTTGAAACAACTTCTGATGAAAATGTTTGCAAATGTGCTATTCGAGAGCAATATGCACGAAAATGCCCGCCTGGTCCCATTTGGCGATGGTTTCTTTGATCAATTTTCCGGTTTTTTCAGTAACTGCGGCAAAGTATTGGTCGGCCTTCGCCTGATCGAATTTTACGTAACCTTGCCCGGGCTGGTAAAGAATAATCGAGGAAGGGAAGGGGTAGGCAGACCAGGATCCAGCCGTAGGACGCGCCGTCGCCAGGGCATCAGAATAGCGTTCCGGATGCACCAGCTTCTTGTCGATGGCCTGGATCATAGCATTCTCGTTCCACCCGGCATGGCCCCCGTCTTCACCAAAAATCTTCAACGTAACATCAGAACAATAGCTCCACCAGTTCACCACCAACGTCCTTACCTGATGCGCACGACCCGTCTGTTCAGCCAATTCATTCAGCACCGCAGTTTGCGGGCCGCCATGCCCGTTGATCACAATAATATTCTTGAAGCCCTGCTTTGCCAATCCCTCTAAAATATCGCCCAAGTAAGCCCGATAGGCCTTTTCACTGATCGTCATGGAGCCAGCGTATGCATCCAAAGACCCGGTAATGCCGTAGTTCACCGCCGGGGCAATCATCGCGTTCAGCTCCGCTGCCAGCTTACGAGCAATGGCAACGGGAGCCGTATTGTCAGCTCCGTTGTTGACCACACCGTGAGCTTCCAGTGTCCCTGTTGGGAGCAAAACTGTATTGATTTTAGAAGGCACCAGTTCCCGGAACTCCATCCAATTGAGGTCGTTCATTTCACGCGTGGATTGCGCAGCAACTGGCAGAATCAGAACAAGCAAAAAGTTAAGACGCATGTTCAAAGTTTAGCGGTTGGTGATGGGCGCGCGCACTCCCCGTCCTGGCTTTACGCCTTCCTGCAATTTACCGTCCAGCACCACCGCCTGCCCATTCACCAAAACATACTTCATGCCAATGCTGGGGATTCCGGGCTTGCCAAAGGTAGCCTGATCCAAAACTGTCTTCGGATCGAACACCGTGATATCGGCATCAGCACCAACCTTGATGCGGCCTTTCAATCGCATGGCCGGGGTCCGCTGTTCCAGGCGTTGGGCAGGCATCAGAGTCATTTTGTGAATCGCTTCAGGCCAATCGATCCACTTCTTTTCGCGAACATAAAGACCTAAAACACGGGCGTAAGTTCCGGCACTGCGTGGGTGACCTTTCCCGTTTTCCAAACCGCCATCACTGGCAATCATCACCAGTGGATGCTTGATGGCGGCCTCCAGTGCTGCATCGGGAATCATGTGCATGATCACCAGACCGCCCTGCTTACGATATTGAATAAACGTCTGCTCCGTCAGCCGTTCCCCAGTGGCCACCCACTCCAGTGCCCCGTAGTCAATTCCTAATGTGTTCTGCCAGCCTTCGGTGAAAATCGCCGATGCCAAGTCTGTAAGCGCGGCGTTATAGGAATAGCATTCCGTTGTAATATCCACCCCACGGGCATGGGCTTCCGCGATGGTTGCCAACACCTGTGGCGTTTGCCGAAGGCTGCTGGATGTAACGTGCACCATGTGTACAGGCGTCCCTGTAATCACCCCGGCGGCAATGATTTCCTCCAACGCGGTCAATGCTGATTTGGAACCGGAACTTCCCATTCCCCTTACATGAATAAAAGCTGGTGCCTTCACTTTGCCAGCCGCACGAAACATTTCCAGGATCTCCCATGCTGATGCTCCGGGCGTATATTGAATGCCGAAACCCAAGCCCAGCGCCCCTTGCGCCAATCCAGTTTCAATGCGACGACGCATGGCCGTAATCTCTTCGTCACTGGCTGCTTTATACGCGCCGTCTGCGTTAGGAACCAACGATGGACTGGGGTCCTTCATAATCTGCATACGGCTGGGAACATGTCCGATAGTGGCACCGAAGTTCACCACTTGCCCAGCTTCGCGATCCCGATAATATTTATCCACATCGGCCACGCCAATTTCCATTTCAAGCGCGGTGGTTACTCCATCCTGCGCCTTCAATCGGTAATTCTCGTCATCCTGCCCGTGCGAATGCAGATCGATAAATCCAGGAGAAACAATCATCCCAGTAGCGTCTAAAATGACTTTGCCAGTTAAGGGCGTGTTCGATACCGCAGCAATTTTCCCCTGTCGGATGCCTACGTGACGGATGGCGTCCAACTTCGATTCAGGATCAATTACTCGCCCGCCCTGCAAAACAATATCGTACGATTGTTGCGCCAGCAAGGGCAGGGTCAAGAAGACAACGCTAAGAAATGTTTTCATAGTAAGGGTTCTGAACAGGTATTTTACATCAACGTCAACCCGTTCAACCCACTTTGTTGCTTACTTACTAACGTTCGTTGTAGCGGCGGATCACTTTGTTCACATACCGGCGTGTTTCCAAATAAGGAGGAATACCGCCGAACCGATCCACCGCACTTGGACCTGCATTATAAGCGGCCAAAGCCAACGCAACCTGATTCGGATTACCTTCGTACTTCAGTAGCAATTCCCGCAGCAGGCGCGTGCCGGCATCAATATTTTGGGCTGCATCCGATGGGTCTGCACCCAAGTAACGAGCTGTCGCGGGCATCAATTGCATGATTCCGATAGCCCCCTGGTTCGACCGTGCACTTTGCTGATAGCCAGATTCCATTGCGGCCACTGCGTGAATCAAATCCGCATCAACTCCATGCTTTGCTGCTGCATTGCTGATCATATTGTTTACCAACAAACTGGATGGTTCCACCACGCCGTGGGCAACCAGTTTAACCACTGGCGGAGGTGGTGGCGTAGCGATTTCTGACCGATCTAAAATCAGCGTGATTCCACCTTTTTGCAACAGGAAAATTGTGTTCCCTTCATCGGAACGCGATTCCACTTCCAACTTTGATCCGTTGCGTAAAATGACGAATTCAGATGCAGACACAATTTGAGTAAGAAGCAGGATCCAGAGTAAACGCATGAGGCTATAGAGTGTTTATCGGCGGTAAACTTGGCCGCCATGATCGGGAAGTTGCCTTAGACTATTCCAAGTGAAATGTCCTAGCAGTAAGCGTAGGTTGCAGGATTAGTGCGTTTTTCCTTGCAAATAAGAGTATGATAAGTCGTTCTAAGCTACATTTTTGGAGTGTTTCGTGCTTAAATCTTTTGTGATCGCAAGCTTCACCATGCCTCTGATCAGCCTCGCCTTTCAGGCACCAGTTGCGCCTGCCTTGACCCCTACCCAGGTGGCCACCCAAGAGGATCACCAGAAGATGATGGATCTTCTGAAGATCACAACGCTTCGCCGTGGTGCTGATGGCCGAAACGACAAAGCTCCAAATGCTGCGAATTACGACGAGTCCAAAGCAAATCCTTATCCGACCTTGCCCGATCCGCTAACGTTGAAAAACGGCAAGAAAGTGAAGACGGCGAAAGACTGGTGGGACAAACGGCGTCCCGAGATTGTCGAAGATTTTGATCGTGAAGTTTACGGTCGTATGCCCAAAGTAACTCCTAAAGTAAAGTGGGAAGTGACCAGCACCAAGACGGAAATGAACGGCACAACTCCAGTGATTACGAAGCTGCTCACCGGGCACGTGGACAATTCCCTCTACCCGCAAGTGGTGGTTGAAATCAAAGTGTCGTTGACCACCCCGGCTCATGCGATTGTCCCTGTCCCAGTGATCATGGAATTCGGTTTCATTGGCGGATTTCCACGCCCTGCCGGAGCTCCTCCACTGCCACCTGCACCAATCGCTACTGGTCCCACTTGGCAGCAACAGGTGCTGGCCAAGGGTTGGGGCTATGCAACCATTGTTCCGGCCAGCATTCAGGCCGATAACGGGGCAGGTTTAACACAAGGCATCATCGGATTAGTAAACAAGGGCCAATCGCGCAAGGTCGATGATTGGGGTGCTTTGCGAGCGTGGGGATGGGGTGCCAGCAGGGCGCTGGATTATTTTGAAACGGACAGTTCGGTTGACGCAAAAAAGATTGGTTTGGAAGGACATTCGCGATACGGTAAAGCAACAGCAGTGGCCATGGCCGACGATGCACGTTTCGCCATCGCCTACATCAGTTCGTCGGGTGAAGGCGGTGTGAAAATTCATCGTCGTAATTTTGGGGAGATGGTGGAAAATGTTGCTGCTGCCAACGAATATCATTGGATGGCAGGCAACTTCATGAAATATGCGGGTCCGCTGAAATGGAGTGATCTTCCGGTTGACGCTCATGAATTGGTAGCTCTCTGTGCGCCAAGGCCCGTCTTCATTGGTGCAGGAGACAAAGGCGATGCCTGGGTAGATGCCAAGGGTATGTTCATGGCTGCCGCTGGTGCTGGACCGGTATACAAATTACTTGGCAAGAAAGATATGGCAACGGAAACATTCCCTGCTTTGGAAACGGCCCTTATGAATGGCGACATCAGCTTTCGCCAGCACAGTGGTGGTCATACGCCTGGTCCCAACTGGCCGACCTTTATTGAATTTGCTCAGCGATACTTTGGGACACTCGCCCACTAAATGGCACTATGAGCATCTCATTTGATCGACTGCAGTTGATGATGACGTTCATCAAGATTGCCGGGGCGGGCAGCATCAGCAAGGCAGCCCGGGAGCTGCAACTGGCACAGTCTTCCGTTAGCAGGCAGTTGAAACAGTTAGAAGATTTGTTTGGTACTTCTCTGGTGCATCGTACGACGCACAAACTTTCCCTGACTGAAAAGGGAAATGAATTTCTTGCTGATTGTCACCGGTTGGTGCGCGATTGGGATGGAGTGGAAGAACGCTTCCGTCAGGATGAAGCCAGACCTCGTGGGAAGTTAAAAGTAGTTGCGTCACTTGGCATAGGTCAGCTTGTTCTGGTGGAATTCGCAGCGCGCTATTGCCAAAAGTATCCCGATGTCCAATTGGACTGGCAGGTTTTCGATGGCCCTATTTCCATTCTGGATAGCGGCGTGGATTGTTTAATTAGGGTTGGGCGTATTGTGGAGCAATCCGTGATTACAAGGGTGGTGGCCTACCTACCGTGTGTTGTGGTTGCTTGTCCCCAGCTAGCTAAAAAGTTCGACAGCGAGGCATTACTACGGGATTTCAATCTTTTCCCACTCATCCACGTCGTCCCTTACTTTCAATCTTCAATTCTTCTCAAAAGTGGAAAGCGGAAAAGTTCCATAATCACCGGTGAAGTAAAAATGGTTACAAATAATATTGTTGTGGCCAAAGCTGCGGCTGTTGCGGGAGTGGGTTTTACGGTACTTCCCAGATGGCTGGCAGATCCCGAAATCAAGGCTGGTCGTTTGTGTGATGTGTTGCCAGAGTGGGAACCGGTGTCGCTTCCTATATCTATTGGGACGCCCCCGGCTAAACACAAGGACCTGAAAACTAAACTTTTCATCCAGGAGATTACGAAGGGTTTGCTTCAGTTTCCTGGAATATTGCCCGTGAAACCGTAGTAATAAATTTGCGAGCCGGTTCTTTACTCACCAAAAACTCACCTCAACCCCCCAGCAAAGGAGAATCTCTGATGCTCAAGAACCGACTCTAACAACCCTGCTCTGAGTGGCTTGAAGTCCAAGTCAGAATAGTTGCAGATCTAAGTGTAGCCAGCATTATAGGAATTGGTGATACGATCCAGCGGAAAGCTGTTATGCGCAGGGTGCATGACAATTCATCAAACAATTACGAATGGGAGCCGTTCAGACTCCCATTCTTGAACAAGGCTACAGAACAGATTCGGACCAGCCTTCCAGCACCTGCTTCACCTTCTGGCAAAACTGATCCGCTACTGCGCCATCGATTAAGCGATGATCGAAAGTTAAAGCTAAATGGGCGACGCTGCGAATAGCAATAGCGTCGTCAATCACCACAGGCACCTTTTCAACAGCACCAACTCCTAAAATAGCAACTTGCGGCTGATTGATTACCGGGGTGGCGAAAATGCTACCGAAGCTACCGAAGTTGGTGATGGAAAAGGTTCCACCGGCCACTTCATTTGGCTTCAGTTGTCGGGAACGGGCGCGCGCGGCAAGGTCCACTATAGACCGTTGCAGACCCACAACGTTCTTTTCGTCAGCAGCAGCAATCACCGGGACAATCAGACCGTTTTCAAGCGCCACGGCAATGCCAATGTTAATGTCATTGTGGAACAGAATATTGGTTCCATCAATTGAGGCGTTGAGTAGCGGAAATGAGCGGATGGCTTGGCAGGCGGCACTTATGACGAAAGGCAGGAAGGTTAGGCCGAAACCATAACGAGCCTGAAATTCGTCCTTCTGTTTGGCCCGCAGCTTGGCCACTTTGGTCATGTCCACTTTGTGAACTGTGGTGACATGGGCGGAAACACGTTTGGACATCACCATGTGTTCCGCAATTTTTTGCCGCATTGTGGAAAGCGGTTCCACACGAACTTTGGCCGCTTCCGACCGGGCCGGAGGTGGTACTGAAACCGGAGCTGGCGGCGGAGCCATAGGCGCTGCAACAGGTTGGGGCACGCTACCACTTAGGTGCGCTTCCACATCTTGCTTCGTAATGCGACCACCTACACCCGATCCGGATACCGTTCCCAAATCGACATTATTTTCCCGAGCCATCTTCCTGACTAACGGGGAAAGTGGTCCCTGCGTTTCAGCCGTTACAGCTACAGTGGGCGGAGGTTGGGCAGGTGCCGGGGGCGGCGGCGCAGGCGCAGGCGCAGCCACTGCCACTGCTACAGGGGCCACTGGTGGAGGCGGAGCAGGAGCAGGATCCGCTGCAGCCACAGGTGCTGGCGAAGGGGCTGCTGCACCATCACTGATCCGGGCAACCACCGTGTTGATCGCTACCGTCTTTCCCGCTTCCACCAATACTTCGGACAATACGCCGGCAGTAGGAGACGGGATTTCCGTATCGACCTTATCGGTCGAAATTTCAAAAAGGGGCTCGTCGCGTTCTACGCGTTCACCGGGCTTTTTGAGCCAGCGTGTGAGCGTTCCTTCCACAATGCTTTCGCCCATTTGGGGCATGACGACATCAATCATTTTAAGCACTCTCCATTGTGAGTGCCGGTTCTACCGGCGACAGGCTATACACTTCACTCATGTGCCGGACAAGCGCTTTTTCTACCGCTTCGCGGCTTGCCTCGGAACCAAGATCTCTAAAACTGGTTACTGGTTTCGTTAATCCACAGGGAACGATATATTGAAAATAATTGAGGTCGGTATCCAGGTTCAAGGCAAAACCATGACTGGTTACCCAACGGCTGATGTGCACACCAATGGCGGCGATCTTCTTTCCGTTTACCCAAACGCCTGTGCAGTTGTCCACGCGGCTGCCTTCAATTCCGAATTCGGCTAGCGTGCGAATCACAACTTCTTCCAACCCCCGGACATAGGCTACTACATCCCGCTTCCAATCACGCAGGTCAATGATTCCGTATCCGATGATCTGGCCAGGGCCATGGTAAGTAACGTCGCCACCGCGATCCGTCTGATGGAACGCAATCCCCGTTTTCTCTAATACTTCTGGCGACGCCAGTATATTTTCCTCATGCCCATTGCGGCCCATGGTAACTGTGTGCGGATGTTCCACCAGTAGCAATTGATCGGGAATAAGACTCTGCTTACGCTGATCGACCAACTGGCGTTGCAGCGCGTAGGCTTCCCCAAACCCCATTCGACCCAGATGACGAACTTCTAAATTATGCATTGATCGCCAGTCCGTAAACTGCGTTGAAAGCCTCGCCCACGGCCTCGTAAAGTGTTGGATGGGCGTGAATGGTGGCCATCATGGATTCCACAGTTGCTTCGGCTTCCATCGCTGTTACTGCTTC
>JAYWBH010000060.1:0-2551 GCA_043781815.1 Bryobacterales bacterium
ATGTAGGCGGTTCGGGAAGGTTCGGTAATGGCTAGTTCAATGTCGGTCAATCAGGTTCCTATTGAGTAAGCGGAGTGGTCCAATTCCAGCATCCTCCAAGGGAAGGGGCGGCATTGTAAGGTTTTTGTAATAGGTTTTCAGGGAAGGGGTTGTGAAGGATGCGCAGATGTGGGTTAGGCGGGGTGCGTTTGCGGGGGGAAGCTCCAGAGCGGAAAAGAACAAGATCAGTTTCGATATAATGAGAGCGGACTTTTCAAGGCTCTGAGATGAGTGCAACAAATCCTGCAATTTTGACATGGGCACGCGAGACGGCGGGACTTTCTCTTGAAGAGGGGTCGCGGAAACTCGGACTGAAGGGATTTGAAAGGTTGGGTGCCCTTGAAAGAGGGGAAGACGAGCCTTCACGCAGCCTTCTTCTTAAGATGGCCGGAGCTTATCGGCGTTCTCTCTTGGTTTTCTATTTAAGGGAGCCCCCAAAGACAGGAGATCGAGGACAAGACTTTCGAAGATTGCCTGGCGGAAAGGCCTCTCCTTATAACGCTGATCTTGAGGCGCTGCTTCGAGATATCAAAGGACGTCAAACCGTTGTCAAATCGCTTCTTGAGGATACTGAATCAGAGACATTGTCATTTGTTGGATCGGCGACAATGGCTGACCCCCCATTTGAGTTAGCTAAACTAATCACGAAGACACTCGGATTCTCACTGCTGGAGTTTCGGGCTAAAAAGTCCGTAGAACTCGCATTTGCGTACTTGCGCGAACAGATTGAAGCGATGGGCGTTTTCGTCCTGCTGCTCGGCAATCTTGGCAGCCACCACACTAACATTCCGGTCGAGATATTTCGAGGATTCGCAATAGCTGATCCAATTGCGCCGTTTGTCGTCTTGAATGACCAGGATGCGAAGATGGCTTGGCCGTTTACGGCATTGCATGAGCTAACCCACCTTTGGCTAGGCACGACGGGCATCAGTGGAACAAGCAACAGCGCAAATATCGAAAAATATTGTAATGAAGTCGCGGGTGAAATTCTGCTACCTGTCGCGGAGATGTTTGAACTTGGAAACATTCAGCGCAACTCACTCGACGAAGCAATAGTGGAGTTGGCACAGTTCGCCCAACAACGCCATGTTAGCCGGTCAATGGTTGCGTACAAACTGTTCCGGTCGAATTTGATTACTACTGCCAGGTGGGAAGCCTTGGATGCTCGCTTAAGAAAAGACTATCTGGATAACAAGCAGAAAGTGGCAGGCAAACAGACTTCCACAGGCGGACCGAACTATTACGTTGTCAAAAGACATAGGCTCGGCCTAGCGCTTTTGGGGCTTGTCAATCGCTCGCTTAACGACGGTCGCATCACTTACACAAAGGCTGGTCAAGTCCTTGGAGTCAGGCCTGGCAATGTTAGTCAGCTACTCCGTCCGGGCACCACAAAGAGTGATGGCTAGTGCTCTATCTGCTTGACGCCAACATCTTGATCACTGCGAATAATCAGTATTACCCCATTGATCAGGTTCCAGAATTTTGGAGTTGGCTGCAGCATCAAGCGATGTTGGGATATGTGAAGATTCCCTATGAAATTATGGATGAGATTCTAGCCGGGCACAAAAAAGGAGATCTTCTGCTTGACTGGATCAAAGAACCAGCGAACAAAGAGGCACTACTGCTGGACGAAACAGTTGACGGGGACTTGGTGCTGAAAGTCAGTTCTGAAGGCTATGCCTGGAACCTTACTGACGATGAGATCCAAGTGATAGGGCGTGACCCCTTTTTGATTGCTTATGGTTTGGCTAGGGAGGATCGTTGCGTAGTTACAAATGAGGCATCGTCCCCTGGGAAGAAACGCGAGAAACGAAAAATTCCCGATGTTTGTGACACCATGCAAGTAAAATGGTGCGGTCCATTTGTCTTTA
The DNA here is from genome assembly GCA_043781815.1 of Bryobacterales bacterium. Classification (GTDB taxonomy): domain Bacteria; phylum Acidobacteriota; class Terriglobia; order Bryobacterales; family Bryobacteraceae; genus JANXSF01. Next base: position 1,911 of record JAYWBH010000060.1, read on the forward strand.
ATCGGGCACTTGGTTTCAGTACCAATTGGAAGCCGTGAGAGCTGCGGCACTGCATTCTTAAGTCTCAGAGTTCCTCAACTTCCCACGCTACTTTCTTCTTCCCCATAATCGTCGCCATGGGACTAACAATTAAGTCCATCGCGCCTAACCGAAATCCCCTGAGTCATAGCCGTGGTAGTATTCACAAACAGGAGTGTTCTATTGCGTTTCAGAAGCTTTTTAGCTGCTGTCGTCTTGTCAAGCACACAGTTAGGCGCGACAAATATTCTTGATTTTGCGTCTATTTCCCGGTCCCAAAATTACACCCAGACTGGTGCGGCTCAACCCGCCAATGCCCAATATCAGTTCTCCTCACAAGTACGCATCCTCAACTTTGCCGACTTCGACAGTGCATCGATGAAAGTTCCTAGAGGTGTACCAGTTGGGATGCCTGTTTTGGATTCTTTCAATTTCACGTACACCTCTGCCTTGACGTCAAACTTTGCTCTGTTTAACACTAACTTCCCGATTGGAACTTACAGTTTCACGGCAACGAATTCGCCTAATACGTGGAGGAAAGTATTGCGATACCACCTTTGGCACAGAGATTTTGAGAATATCGGACGATATCGACGTCGCCAGTTCGGTGGATAATCGGGGTT
>JAYWBH010000061.1:0-2550 GCA_043781815.1 Bryobacterales bacterium
CGGAGTTTAGCTCCGTCGGATTCAATGTCCTGGCTTGCTTTCTATTGGCCGGTTTTCAGGTGACCATCAATGGCCGCTTTTGGGTGACCGCTGAGGAAGGCGCTTATTGAATGTGGGACGATAGAAGCAGAATGACAACACAAACACTGATCCCAATTGACAAAACGCTTCGAATGACTGTGAAACTTGTGACATTAGAAGGAGACGAATTACCGCTCAAAGGGTTGATGCTTGTTTCTGAGGAACGATTAATCTTGCTTGAAAAACTAGCTGCGGACGCATTGGAACTCATATTGTGTCATGAAGCAGTTCTGCATGACATATCTAAAGGTCCAATGCTCGAAAAGGCATTACAATCCCTTCGGTCAAATGTTAACCACTTTCAGCAATTGTAGATACTTTTGAAGCGTCCTACCAGAATGAAAGCCACTTCTGTTCTGGTAGCATGCCTCACGATCACCGCTCAAGTCATCTAACCTTAAATAAGTCCCCCCAAGGACTCCGGGCCTTTGTCGCGACGGCCCACCAAGTTATATCCAATGACGGTTTCAACTACTTCCCGATGCATGGATAGAGAGCCTTAGGATCGATTCGGGGAGTCTTACTAGTGTTTGTCGTTAGATAGACAACGGCCGTATTGTTCCGATAAAGAATTGGCGGGCTGCTTGTGAAGTTATTGAACGGACTCTTCAATGCGAATTCGCCTCCGTATGATCCGTACGCGTTGAAAATACTAGTTGAAGAATAGGGACTACCATATTGCCCGTACTGGTTTCCAATGGAATCCCCGGAGTATGAATTGGAGGTAACCCGACCCAAAAATATTCCGTCCGAGGCATAAATCAGTAGGCCTTCAACGGCACTGCAAGAATTGGTGATTCCTGGCAAGACTGTGGGCGGGGAAGGAGGCGGTGCGGGGGTACTCACCGCAATTGTGAATGTTGCATACCAGTTATCGAAGTCAGCTATTTTGTCAAAACTACTGGCGTCATAGAGTAATCCAAAGAAAGTCTTCCCTGCGTCAAGCGTATCCATAGCACCAACAATCGTTTGTCCGAAGGTTGTTGATTGAACAGTTACCAAAAATAAACCCACATCTGTCCGTTGAACCTGAAAAGTGCCCGTATCAACTGCGGTGCTTCCGCTCAACTGTCGATAAGCACCCTTGAAAATGGTTGGCGACAGACTGGAAAGAGAACTCAACTCTAACTGGTAGCGTTGTGTTCCAATCCGATATTCAAGTGGTCCAGAGTAGTTAGCCGCCAAAGTATAGTTGCCGGAAACATTAATTGTTGAAGTGTTACTAGTGACTCCGCCTATCAAAACGCTTGTTGCAACATCTCCACCAACTCCGGCGGGAACTACAATATTGATCTGATAAAGACCGATAAATCCAGGAGCGAGGCCTGCAAATGTGACCTGCGCGGCGCGCCCGTCCATTAATACTGTAGGTAACTGTGCGGTACGGGAAAGCGGGAAAGAAGGCGCAGGAGTGCCTGAATTCGCAAAATTATCCAAAGCACCAAGGCCCGTGCAGAAGAGAATAATGGTTTCACCTGTCTTTGCGTATTCACCCACTACCTTTCGAACAAGACTGAAATTAGCATGGACACTGATGGCTTCGCCTTTGCCATCTGCGGATACGGTGAACATTGCTGGCGAAGTTGCCGAAATTGTAACGGATCGCGAGCCGATTGCACCAGATGCATCTTTTACTGTCAGTTGGGTGATGCCAGTTGGAATCTGAAATGGCAATTGGGCGTTAATCTGGTTAGCGGAGACAAAGAACAGCGGAATCGCTTGGCCATTTACCGTTACCACTGTGCCATCTAAGGCTAGCGGGAGTGGAAGAGTCGAGGAGCTTGTTGTAGACCTAGCCAACCCACTTCCGAAAATGCTGATAATTGTCCCTGGGGCAAGTGATCCTTGGGCAAAACTTGCACCATTCAAGACCCCGCTTACAGTTGGTGCTGCCCAAACGCTAGTTGCCAGTAACAGTGCAACAGGTACTCTAAACACAACCAGATGTCTCATATGAGTTGCCTCTTTTAATTCTAATCAGAATTGATTAATTCATTTTCATCTTTATGATTCACAAAAGCAAGGGTTTAAGAAATTGTGCGTAGCCCAAATTATTCCCAAAAAAAGCACCCGATGGTATCCTTGGGAAAATGCGCCCACACCTTTGCCTCCCCTAAACCCATTCCCCAAGGACTCCGGGTTGACACCCATCTACCACATCACTCACCTACAAAATCTCCAAACCATCCTCACCAATGGCGGCCTATTCTGTAACTCGCTGATCGCGCATCACAACCTTGTAGTTCGCGGTATCGCCCATAGCCACATCAAGGAACGGCGCGCGCGAAGGAAGGTACCCGTATCCAAAGGTGGGCCGCTTTCAAATTACGTGCCCTTCTACTTTGCACCAAGGTCACCAATGCTATGTGCCATTCACAACGGCAACGTTGCAGGATACCAAGGAGGTCAGCAAAACGTGGCTCACCTCGTCAGCACTGCCGAAGCCGTTGCCCAAGCCGACGGGTTGGC
>JAYWBH010000062.1:0-7855 GCA_043781815.1 Bryobacterales bacterium
ACCCGCCAGAATATCGCGCCCCACTGTACTCATGCGCTTCTTGGATTTTGCCGGTGCTTTAGTTGCCATCGCTCTACTCCTCAAAAAACTGTTCTACCGCTGCCTTCAGCATCTTTTTCTCCGCCGCATCCATATCCGCCTGCTGGTTCTTGGCATAGGCCGATAACAGCAAGATGAGACTTTCGGGCAGATGGTAGTAATAGATGACCCGACTGCCACCCCGTTTCCCCCGGTTGCCCAATGACCAACGCAATTTCCGCAATCCCTTCGTGCCCGGAATCACATCTCCCTTTTCAGGAACTGCTAAAGATATGCTGCCAGCGCCTCGATTTCTGCCTCGGTAAAAAGCTTCTTAGCTCGTTTGCTGAAGATTGCGAGGCGTAGAACGTTCACAGGTTACTGACTCATACATACTACTCCAATGGCTCACTCCGCACAAGCCTTTTTGCTATTCCAATGGCACAGTCCCGTGCGACTTGCAAGCAAGACTCGCGCAGGAACCAACACTCTTGATTGTATAGCGTAGCGTTTCACTATACACTAGGAGCACAGCGTGATCGGGACTATCCAACACAAAGGCTTGCGGCGGCTTCATGAAAAAAATGACCGCAGTGGCATCCGTCCCGATATGGTGGACAAGGCGCAAAAAATTCTTTCGGCGCTGGAAGCAGCCGATAGTCCGGAAGAAATGGATCTTCCCATGTTTCGGTTTCATCCGTTGATCGGCGACCGGCGTGGTACATATTCGGTAACGGTCAAGGCTAATTGGCGGGTAACTTTCGGCTTTCACAACGGCGCGGCGTATGACGTGAATTTAGAAGACTATCACTAACAGGAGGAACTCCAACCATGCAGATGAAAAATCCCAACCATCCCGGCGATATTATTCGGGATTGCCTCGATGAGCTCGGCGTTAACGTGACGGATGGCGCGAAAGCTCTTGGCGTCACCCGTGCAGCGTTGTCTCGGGTTCTCAATCGCAAGGCGGCTGTATCGGCAGAAATGGCCGTCCGTCTCGAAAAGGCAATAGGTAGCAGTGCGGGCTTTTGGCTGCGCTTGCAACTAAACTACGATTTAGCGAAGGTACAGGCACGAAGCGGCAAGATTCAGGCCCGCCGCCTTGGCACTCCGTCGCAACTTGCGTTGTAAAGGAACCTATGCACACCAGATTTGTTCCAAATTAGGATTTCCGGGAAATGTGAAGTCGTGCCGGAACATGGGGTCAAAGACCTTAAATCCCGAGGTTGACGACATTTGGAATTCTTCCAATAACTACTAAACCTATTTATGACGCAATGACTTTGCGTTGAATGAAATAGTTCGATGAATGGATTTAACGCGCTTGACTCAAAGGGTTCAAGGTACGCTGATGTTTGATGTGCTGATGAAGGATACTAATACGATGCCCCCAGCAGACGCATATCGCAATGAGACCATCGATCTGCAGCAGAAGCTCGCCCGCGTGCAGAGTCTACTTGAAGCAGCACGTCGAGTGCATTCCACCATCCGGCTGGATGAAGTGCTTTCCGGCGTGTTGGAAATCGCCGCCAAGGAACTGGAAGCCGATGGCGCGTTCTTTGTTTCCGTTTCGCCGGAATTACAAGCGCGCACCAGCGTGTATGGCGAAGTCCCAGATGATTGGTCACGATGGACGGAGGCCGCAGAAATTCCGGGCTATTCCGGTGCTGTTGTCCCCGGCGAACGTGGTGAGACTTTGGCTCACCTGGTCATCTATCGACGTGAACCCTTGTCGCTGGAAGAGGCGGACTTTTTAGAAGGCTTGGCCTTACAATCGGCTTTGGCCATTGGCAACGCGCAGCATCATGAAAAGTCGATTGAATGGGAGCGTGTCAAGCTGGATCTGGATGCTGCGCGGGCCATTCAACGCAGCCTGCTGCCCCACAGTGTTCCTGACATTCCTGGATACTCGCTTAGTTTCCGTTCCACGACATGCTACGAAGTTGGCGGCGATTATGTAGATGCGGTATTGCTTCCAGATGGCAAAATGATGATTGTGCTGGCTGACGTAGCGGGCAAGGGCTTCGCTTCGGCCATGATCAGTACCACTTTCCGTTCCAGCTTTCGGGCCATGGCAGGCGCAGGGTTGCCGCTGCATGAGATGGCGGCGCGGATGAACAATCTGCATTGGCAGGAAGGCCTGGAAGCACGCCGACGCTATGTAACGGCCATCCTGATGTGCCTGGATCCAACAAACCATACGGTGGAAGCCGTGAACTGCGGGCACAATCCAGCATTTGTTGTTTCGGGATTGGAGCGCTGGCGCATTGGGGCTAGCGGTCCGCCGTTGGGGATGCTGCCTGATCGCACATATGAGATTGAACGGTTTCCCACACCAGAGGGAAGCCAGGTGTTGCTCTATACCGATGGCCTGACCGAGGTGTTTTATGAAGACGAAGAATTCGGTGAGGACCGGCTCATGGCATTAATGCATGATTCACCAGCGCCCGACCTTTTGGATCGTATGTGGCAAGCGCTGCATCGTTATTCGCGGGGCGCTCGCCAGACCGATGACATGACTGCCCTCTATCTTTGCAGGGCAGAATTGAAAGGAGATGGTGCATGACGATTGATCCAATCGTTACGGAGTTGCGATTGCCCACTAGGCTCGGCTTTGAGAAGGTGGCTATGAATACTGCCGCCAGCGTGGCCGAAATCATGGGGTTTTCAAGCGACCGTGTGGAAGATCTGAAAACCGCTGTATCGGAAGCTTGTATCAACGCCATTGAACATGGCAATCAGTTGAACGAGTTATTGGGCGTGGTGGTGACAATGTCAATGAGTGTGGAGTCGCTGGAAGTGAAGATCCGCGATCATGGGCCGGGAGTCCACGAAGAGATGCATGTACCGGACATTGACCGCAAGATGTTGGGCGAAGAAGATCCACGAGGCATGGGGATGTTTCTCATTCAGGCGCTGGTGGACGAAGTGGAATACGTTAGTGAGCAGCCGGGCGGCGGAAGCTATGCGCGGTTGGTGATTCATTTACATCCAGGGGGAAAGAGTTAGATTATGGTTACGCCAACGAAGACTAAGGTGGAACAGAACGGCGACTTGGCGGTGATGCGCTTTGAGGGCGACATCACGAGTACGTCTGAAGATGCCGTATTGGGGCAGTACAAAGCTCTACCTGCGGACACGAAAAAGATCCTGCTGGATTTTTCAAAGGTACCGTACCTGAATTCAAGCGGCATCGCCCTGGTGATCCAATTGATGATGGCGGCCAGCAAGGTTCCGCAGAAGGTGGTGTGTTTCGGTCTATCAGCCCATTTTGTAAAGGTGTTCACGATGCTCGGTTTGGCGAAGTATACGACGCTGCATACGGACGAAGCCGCCGCCCGTGCTGCGGTCGCCTAAACGAACACCGCAGGCCAGAGCAGAGCAGGGGAATGCATCATGAAACCGTTGATTTGGGGGCGGTGGTGATACGTTTCTTTCGCGCGAGTGGTGGATGGACCTGGGCCGCAACGGACTTCGACGATTCGGCTATGCCGCTGACCGTGCTTGCAACATCCAAAGCCTGGGGCCAGACCGACGACATTACCGTGGTTACGATACGGAGGCTAGCGCAATGAAGCTACTTGCGGCGATGTGCGCTGGCCAGCCGCTTCACGAACGCTGTGTGCTCGGGAGTCTTCAAACCCGGCTCGGCAGCCTGGAGAACCTGACCCTTCCACAATCCATCGGGACTGAGCCACAAACCAGGAAACACGCGCGAGCGGATGATTCCGTCGGCATCCGGCGTCAGTTCGTGGTAACGACCGCGTACCAGTTGGCGCCAAGTGACCTTGCGAGGGGACAACTCCACGGTCAGATATTCGCGAACACCAGTGCTACGATACAGCTCCAATTTCGCCCCCAGGTCGCGCGAGCGGCTGGAGCCGGTAATTTCCACAATCAGTTCAGGAGCGCCCGCGCCATACTTGCCGCCGACGGATTCGCTGGATTGGCCGCCCCACTCCGGCAGAATGCGGAGAAAGATCTCAGGCTGCGGCACATCCTTTCGCCCCATTACCCAGGTTGTGTCAATCCCGCCTTGGCATCCTGGTGTCCGGCTGCGGTAGATACCCAGCCAGGTGTCTATTTCGTGATCGATCGTTCCGTGGTCGAGACTAAGTGGCGAGCCCAAGAAAACAACTCCATTAATAAGTTCGGCGTATTTCAGATCAGGCAAGGCCTCCCAACGGCTAAGAAACTCGGCGGAATCAAGATGGTCGCCTTCAAACAACGAAGGCAGCAGTGCGATGGCAGCGCTAGGCATGGGGACGAACTCCAGCTTCAGAGTAACATGGCAGGAATATCTAAGCCCGCCAAGGCCTGGGGCCAGAACGACGACATCACTGGTAGCTGCATTGAGAGGCTCACGATGACAGAGTCTGAACTAAAGTTGAACGCCCTTCCAAATGCGTTCGAGTCGCAGAGTAAAGCCTTCCATGGGACCAACACCTGCAACCTCGGCTGGCTCTTTGAGCTCTTCAACCGAGCCGTCTGCTCGATAAATTTCAACCGAGCGTGTATCAGGAATAACAAGCCATGCCAGCTCAGCACCGTTGCTGGTCCATTCCTTCATTTTGGCGCGCACTATTGGCAATCGGTCAGAAGCGGATTTCAGTTCAATCACGAATTCAGACGTAACGTGCCACAAGGCAGCGTCGTTTTCCAGGCCCTTCAGGCGTTCGTGCGAAACCCAAGCAGAGTCGGGCGATCGGCGAGCACCGTTTCGCAGGAAAAATCCAGAGCTGGAATCAAAGGCTTCCCCACGTCCGTCCTGTTCCGTCCAGGCGAAAAGCTGATAGGTAATCGCCGCATTCCGCTGCCCTGTTCGAGGATGGGTCGGGGACATGATGAGGATGTCTCCTTCGGCGCTTGTTTCAATGCGGTAATCCGGGTATTGAGCGCAAAGCTCCAGAAACTGATCGTCTGTCAGCGGAGCCTGGACTGGTTGAAGCACGGCTCCGGTAAACTTCTCGAATTGATCCACCAGCAACTGCATATAGTGGAGTCTATCTTGAAACGTCCTCAGATGGGACAGGCCGCCAAAACATGGGGCCAGAACGATGACATCACTGGGAGAAGGGTTTTCTCAGCGTCCGGCAAGCAGCGCTGCAACGCCAACCGAGAAACCGGGCAACAGAGGGGATTCCAAAGTGTCGCTCCCTTCCAAAACACGAATGCCGGACTTCGTCCGCACATGCATCTCGACGTTTTCGTGATCCAGCAGCCACACTTCCCGGCTTCCGGCACTGAGGTAATCCCGGACTTTCCGGTTCACATCCATCACGTGTTCGGATGGGGAAAATACTTCCACCGCGATGTCAGGAGCGTACGGAAGGGGAATTGTTTTCAAACCCAGTTGCTGCCAGCGTTCGCCGAGAAAGATCGAAAGATCGGGCCTGCGGACGGTGTCGTGGCTGATGCGGCAATCGGTTTCGCTAACAGTTCCACCTATCGGATTCGCCTCGAAATAGTTTCCTACGAGGCGAGTTGCCCGATCTCTGATAATGCCATGCAAAAGGATTGGGCTAGACAATGGGATCAATTCTCCGTCAACCAATTCATAATCTTCATTTTCCGCCGTGTCCATTTGAACGAACTCTTCGGCGGTCATCAGCGTTTTGGTTGCCATGCGGTAATGCTCCTTGCTGGAATCTACATTCATGTTATCGCATTGGACAGAAACTATTTGGAAGCAATGGCACAGGAAGAGGTGATCAACCTCGACAAGCGGAGAGGGCACGCCTGGGCCCAGAATGACGACATCAAGGTGATTACCGTTCGGAGTATTGCATGAAATTATTGACTTCTCTCTATTTACTTTCTACCGCCATGGCTTGGGCAGACCAGGCCCTAACGCCGTTAGGGCAAGCGTTTCAGATCAATACCCCATGGAAGCTACGGGCAGGCGACGATTTGCGATGGGCGCAGCCGGACTTCGATGATTCCTCATGGGTAGGTGAAAAGGATCTGCCTCGCGACGATGGCTTTGCCTGGTACCGGATGGCGGTGCGTGTACCCGATGTGACCGGACCCTATGGCATGTGGATCCCCAGAGTGCTGAAGTCCGCCGAGTTCTTTGTCAACGGCCAGAAGATCGGTGCCCATGGCTCGGTTGATAAATGGTACCTGGAGCGGCGCGACTTGGTGGAACCACTGGTGCTGCCAGTAAATATTCGCGCCGGTGATCTCTTGCAAATCGCTGCGCGCGTTAAGCGGACTAATAACGGGCCGGGCATCTCTGGCAAGCCCGTGATCGGCTCGTGGACCGCCGTTTCCGCCGAATACAAGATGGAACTGCTGAATGTCTATCGGGACTCAATCGTCAGTATCTGGATGAGTTTTTTCGTTTTAGGAACGGCTCTGATTGCTTTCCTCTACTGGCAAGGCAAGGCAGAGCGACTGGAAGCCCTCTGGGTAGGTGCGATATTTCTTTCCTACTTTTTTGGCGATTTTGAAGCATACCGTGCGCTGGGTGCACTCCAAGGCTTTACTTTACTGGCAGTCATTGCTGGCACCGTCTCACTGGGGGGGGCCTGGCGATTTTTTAATGGCTCGCTGTCCTTATCGTGGAGAGAGCAAGCGCCCTACTTGGCGATTCTCAGCGCCTTGTTTTTCGTGCAAGTCCTTGGCCGAACGGGATTTATCCAGTGGAGCTATGCCATCACATCGCTCAGCTTTGTCAATGTATTATTGTTGGCTCGAAATAGCGTCGATACTTGGCGGCGAGTGCGCAAGGGAGAAACCTGGGTCTTTTGGTTTTTCGCCGGCTACTTGCTGGCAACGCTAGGAACGCTTGTTTACTATGTTGACGTGATCCAGAGTTCGCTGACGGGGTCTCAAGTTGGAATGAGTGTCAGTTGGCATTTGATTTCCCATCCATTCAAAATCGATCTGCGAAACGTTGGCGAGTTTGTGAGTGGATGCGTGATGGTGGGGATTCTGGTGCGTCGGCTCTACGTACTGATGCAGGAAAAGCAGACGCTGGTGGCGGAACTGGAAGCAGCCAAACAAGTGCAGGAATTACTGCTACCCGGTGCTGGAACCACTACGCCCGGTTTTGTGGTGGAAAGCGCGTATCGCCCGGCCAGCCAGGTGGGCGGCGACTTCTACTTTGTGAATGCACTGGCCAACGGTCGGTTGCTGGTTGTCGTGGGCGACGTGAGCGGCAAAGGATTGAGGGCGGCGATGCTGGTGTCCGTTGTCGTGGGGATCTTGCGAACCGCAGTGGCCAGTTCTGCCGCAGCGGTATTGACGGCGCTCAATGCGGGACTGGTAGGGCGCACAGGCGGAGGCTTTGTGACGGCTTGCAGTGTGCTCTTTGAAGCGGATGGCACCGCGACGATCGCCAATGCTGGTCACTGCCCGGTATATCGCGACGGCAATGAAATAGAGATGGAGCCCAACCTGCCGCTGGGCGTGGTGGAAGATGCCGCCTTTGACCAAGTGGAAGCCGCACCTGGGCGCTTCGTCCTGTTGTCCGACGGAGTGGTGGAAGCGGAGAACGGGCAGCGCGAACTATTTGGTTTTGAGCGCACGCGTGCGATCTCTACAAAGTCGGCGCAGGAAATCGCAGAAGCGGCTAAGGCTTGGGGGCAGAATGACGACATCACAGTGGTCACCGTCAAGAGGAGCAGTAGGTAATGAATTACTTGGGCCGACGTTTCTTTAATCCTTCGGCATCGCCAAGCTGGACCATCGCAAGGAAGCTAATTCGCCAGCGGATCCCAGACATAAGTCAGGTCCATCACGAAGTCTGCAAGCGGACCTTCGCCTTGGATTTTATCCATGCCGGTGCGCGTTTCCATTGCGCCATCCGGCCGGTAGATGGTGACCGACCGGT
>JAYWBH010000063.1:0-7846 GCA_043781815.1 Bryobacterales bacterium
GCGGGCAATGACTCGTTCTAAGACAGCGATGTCGGTTAGTGTGGTCAGTGTTTGGGAGATTATCCTGAAACATAAAGCAGGGAAACTGATCATTAAACCAGCACTAGATCAATTAGTGGATCAGATTTTATATCATTCACCCTGGACCATCCTTCACGTCTGTCCAGAGCATTTGCTGCCTGTCATCACGTTGCCGATGTTGCACAAAGATCCATTTGATCGGTTGCTGATCGCCCAGGCCCGACATGAAGGGTTAACCATCGTGACATCGGATGAACTCATTCCGAAATACGATGTCCGCACCATTTGGTAAATCACCGCAAAAAACCGATCTTGAAATGGATTGGCTTGCCATCGAGCTGACTCACTGATTCCCGGCCAACTATAACCAACCCTTTTCCAGTGCGCGCAACACGGCGCGAATGCGATCCCGCACACCGAGTTTTGAGATGATGCTTGATACTTGGCTTTTCACAGTAGCTTCAGAAGTACCAAAAACTTCCCCAATTTCCCGATTGCTTAAACCCCCGGCCATCAAACGCAACACTTCCAATTCACGCGGCGTCAGCGGATCTGGATTAGGCGAGCTTTCAAAGGCAGTGCGAGCGCGGTCAAGATTTTGACGCGCTGTTTCAGTGACGGCCGGCTTAAGGTAGCGTTCTCCTTTTAGGACAAAACACGGGGGCAGAGACCTCGAATCCCAATTGTTCACGACAGTTGGATATCCTTCCACTAAGTAACCCCTTACGACGGACAGACTTGCGCTGAAAGGAGGACTTTCATACGGATCTCCCCTTTGCCATAGCAGATCCCGGTTCTCTGAAGGCAACACAGAATCCTAAGCCCAAGTCTAAGCCTGACGTCCTTTGAATGCGTCGAGAGCACAATTCGATTTTGCGGGCATGGAGATGCGGGAAAATGAATTTTATCGGCAATAAACCATACTCGAGCTAATTTGTTCCAATACTAATGGAACTATTTAATAACGGGGCTGATCCGAGCTTCGTAGTAATTTGGAGAATCTGCAAATTAGTATTTAGTCGGCATAATACACCAGACGAGTTGTTTGTATTCAATGCTTTAGGCGGTGTTTTCGGGAATTGAGGTCTCTGTCCCTTGGGTTGGTCCCTTGGGTTGTGGGAATCGTTTGCCGCTTGGAAAGAAATCCGAATAGTTTGCGCAATCAATGCGGCTCAGGAAGTCCCAGCAAAACTACGGGAATTAAACTGGGGACAGCCCGCGTGTTTCCTCATAACTCAGTCAACTAAAAGTGGAAACACGCGGGCTGTCCCCATGTTCCCCCCCATGTTCCCCCATGTCCCCATGTTCCCCCAAGAAATAGAAATTGCGCCCCGGTTCGCTCCAGGCGAACTACATGAGTATCCAACAAATCCACAAGTATCTGCGACCAACTGTCTATCCGAAGGGCGCGGACGCGGTCCTTCATATCCAGCCCTAGTGCGGGGTCAATACCAAGCAAGGCAGAAACTCGTCCAATAGACAGCGTCATTCCTAATTGCACTTCGACCTCCGCTTGCAAATCGGATTCAACGGCCAGCTCTGTTCCCTCGTCGTAAATGAGAAGATACATGGCGGTACTTGCCTGACCCAATGCCAGCCGCCTCACCAGACTAAAGGCTGTGATTGTTGAGAAATTGATCAAGGAATATCCGTCAAGACTTCAGCAAGAGCGGGATGAACGGCAAACAGGTCACGACCCTTGTTGACGTACTCAAGAACTTGCCGATTCACCAATAACTCTTTTGCTATTGGATTCTCCGATGGAAACCGTTCCTTTTCTGAAAGCTCGCGAATCAGGTGTTTTTCCGAGATCCCAAGACCTACCAGATAGCGTCTTCCTAATTGCCGAATGGCGCTCTGAACATGGATCGGGCCGATTCGATCTTGATCGTCCCGGTAGGCTGCTTCGGTGGAAATTCGAGCAAGCGTAATCAGGTCGCGCAAAACACCTCCAGAGAATTTGGCTATTTGGGCAATCTCTGCGTCATCCATAAGTTCCTTCGCACCCCTACGAATGAGGATTTGGTTCAGAAAATTTGATTCTTCAGGGTTGGAAATGGCGGCGGGGATGTGTTTCACTTCGTCGAAGTATTCTTGCAAAAAACGGCTCTTGTCAAACCACATCAGGAGTGGCGCAACCACGACGATCGAAATCTGAGAATGGCGGAGCGCCCGGATATCTTGCTCTGCGAATTCTCTGAATCGCTCTGGGCGGATCAGGCGATCCAATCCATCTAGCAGAACTGTGATTTGGGCTCCGGATTCCAGCAGGGGTTTGGCTATCTCAAGCACTAGGTCATGCACTTCTTCAACATCCCTTTTTAGTGCTGGGAATCGGGGCTTCAGAAGACCTGGGGTTCTCACCCAAACCCCTCGCTGCTCATCCTCGTAATGTCTATCTTCTTGGCTTCTTATTTCTGCTTCAATATCTGTATCGTCTGGAAAGAAATCCTCTAGCTCCTGCCACTCGGTTTTACCACTTGCTAATTCTTTCAATTTCTTATATGCAAGACTTACAGATGGCAGGAGTTTGTCTACCTCCTCCAGTCGTTTATTTATGAAGCTTTAGCCCGATCACAGCCAAAATGGCTCCAAAGTTCAAATCGTTGATATCGGTAAGATTCGCCAAGTCTATAAAAAGGTTAATTGAATCCTTATGACGGTCGAGGACTTTGCGCGTAAGCCGCAGCACCGTTGTCTTCCCAGAACCTATTCCTCCGACAAGAGCCAATTGGGCTCCGCGAGTTAGTTCAACAGTATTCGCGAAAGAGACGTGGATCGGTGGTTGATCTGGATCCCGTGGATCGTTGAGAGGAGTCACGATTAGATCTTGGAACTCCAGGACGCTTACCGAAACCGGGTTAGACGCTCCAAGAACGGTCGATAAATCAGCCGTCGGTCGAAGATGACTTTGTTTGGGTTCATTCGCGTCTACCAGTAAGTATAAGGGATTCGAGTTTCACGACTTGGAAGAAGAGTATACGGAAAAAAAGGGTCAGCCCGAAGGCTGACCCTTTTCAACTTACCCTGACTTCTTTAGAACATAAACATCAAAGTCAGATTCATTAACGGTTGGCCGCCAAGCGACGCTGTGCGTGGGTCGTCTGTCAGTTTGCCGAAGGTTTTCGGGTTGATGAAATCCACTGTGGTGGATGGTCCGGTAAAGTTATAGGTCTTGTATGCATTCTGCATATCCCAACGAAGCTGACCTTTCACCCGTTCGCGAATTGAGAAATTCTTCTGTGCCGAAATCTGTGCCCATGCCAGACGTGGTCCAGTAAGAATGTTCCGACCGGCATTGCCGATCTTATACGCTGCCGGATAAGCAAACGCACTTTGATCGATCACCGCAGGACGATTGTTCAATGTGAAGCGGTCCGGGCCGCCGTTGTTCCACAAACCGAAATCATAGACCGGCGTTCCAACCAGATCTGGTCGGCGGTTGCCGGCATAACCTGGCCAGTAGTTGTTTTTGCTGTTGGCAAAACCAAAGTTCAACGGATTGCCCGATTCCAAAGTTTGTACCGTGGAAAGTTCCAAGCCGCCAAAAATTGAATTGCCGATGCGGCTACCCGATAGGAACTTCTTTCCTTTGCCGATGGGCAATTCATAATTGGCCGTAGCAATGAAGCGATGGTTGCGGTCAAAACCCGCACGACCTTTCTCCAAATTACGATTCTGAATCGGTGCCACGCCGCCGCCGGAGTTGTCTCCATCGGAACTATCCAGGGCCTTTGAGAATGTATAGAAGGTATTCATGTAGAAGCCCGATGACATACGCTTTTCAAGCTTGATAGTCCCCGAATGGAATGTGGAATGACCAAAGTTGGAACGCATGCTGATGTTGCCGAATTGCGGAAAGGGACGTAAGTTCTGCGCATTTGCCAAAGCTGTGTCGCGTTGGGCGTTAGTTGCGGTAGACATGAAATCGACGGGGAACGTGTTCAGTTCCCAACGTTCAATCAGGCCGACGCTCCCTGAACCCTGATAACTGGTCTCAATCAAATAATTGCGGCCCACTTCATGCTGAATGCTGAAGTTCCAATTCATCACGTAAGGATTCCGCAAATTCGGATCCCACAAGCTGACGTTGCGGCCGCCGAAGTTAGTGCCCAGGAACGGGCTTGTGCCGTTGGCCAGGGTGACTGCGCTGGCAGGCTTAATGCCCTTGCTGATCTGATAGATGGGCGTGGGGTCACCGGTATTCGATTGTTGGATGGAGGTGCCCACATATTCGTCGTACATGTCACGACCAGCGGGGAACTTTACGTCAACCGTATAGAAACCGAAGCCGCCACGAAGTACCCATTTTTGTAAAGGATGCCAAGCTAGGCCAAGCCGCGGATTGAAGTTGTTATTGTCACGCTTGTTCAGGCCAGACGTTGGATGAATCACGCCACCTTTCTTTCCGGTCAATGGGTCGGTAGCGTTAGGATCAAATTGGCTCATCAAACCATACTTGGTGCTGAAGGGGCTTTCATTGGAATAGCGCACTCCAATGTTGGCTGTCAGGCGTGGGGTGATCTTCCAATCATCCTGGAAGTAGAAGCTGTTGATAGAGGATCGTGGCAACCAGCTTGTCAGTTCTGTACGGAATGTGGCCGAGGTAACGTAACCACTCAAAAAGCCAGCGAAGGGGCTGCCCGTATTGGTGGCAGCAAGTCCAGTTTCCTGCAGCCCTGTTGTGGAACCCGAAAAATCGAATGCCACGGGGTTGCCCAGAGTTGCGGTATTCAGGCGGAACTTCAGAATTTCATAACCACCCTTGAACGCGTGAGTACCGCGAATCATAGATAGATCGTCACGGAAAGAAATTGTCTCATTCACAGTGCGGTTTGGCGTAGATCCACTCAGACCGTACTGCGTGCTGGGAGTGCTGCGGTCACCACTTCCGAAAGAAGGCATCAGGTCACCGTTGACATTCGGAATGCCTAACTTAGAAGCCCAATCCTGTTGGAAAGAGGGGACAATAGTTTCCGCCCAACGACGATTGTAACCGACGCGCATATCATTCACCAGGGAAGGGGAAATGATCCAGGTATTGCCGAAGGACATGTTCTGGTTTCTGGAAGGAGCTCTATATCCGGCTGAGCCATCAAACTCGCCGCGATCAGAACGAATGTTCCAAGGTCGCTGCAAACCTGGCAGATATTTATTGTCTGTCCAGGAGTAGTAAATTTTGTTGTTCTGCGTGAATTGGTGATCCAGCCTCAAGTTAATGTCATTGAGGAATGTAGCGGAAACTTCGTCAGCGGAGTAGTTTCCGGTAGCACCCGTGGAGTTGAAAAGATCGGGTCGATTGGGCTTCTGCCAGGGATCGTAACCCAGCACCTTTAGGGCAACCGGATCAATTCGCGCTAAGGGAATTCGATTTCCTGCAAACGGATCGCGGAGCCATTTGCCGCCCACGTTTCTGGTGGTTGCGGGATCGAAAATCATGTTCGCTCCGGCGAATGAGAAATCGCCTTGACGCATTCCAAGACTGGGCACGGCGGTATCCACCTGCGCTACTTTCTTTTCATGCAACCGTTGGAAACCAAAAAAGAAGAACGTTTTGTTCTTGCCGTTGTAGATTTTAGGAAACATGACCGGACCCGAAATATTGGCGTCGGGCATCATGAAAAATACCGAAGCACCGTTGGGACGATTGCTGGTTGGTTGCGACGTCTTGAGCCTGTCAAAAAACAATCGATGTTGCATGGTTCGAGTGCGTCCAAAGAACGATCCCATGGCGTGGATTTCATTGGTTCCGCTCTTTTTCACAGCGCTGATGACGCCTCCAGCAGAGTGGCCATATTCAGCAGGAGGCAGAGTAGTGATCACTTTCACTTCGGCAACCGAGTTCAAAATGGGCTTGGTGGTTTCCGTACCGCTACCTTGATCGTTACCACTTACTCCATCTTCAAAAATTCCGATGGCACCAGCACGTTGGCCGGCTAAGTGGTAGCTGCCAAGACTGCCGCCATAAGCATACCCAGCAGTGGTCATACCAGGAACAAGGTTCAAGGTTGAATTAACAAAACGTTGATACAGTGGCAGATCATAAAGCACTTGACCCGTGACCACAGTACCGGTGGCGGAAGTTTCTGTTTCAAGCAGTGCCGATGCACCAGTTACTTCCACGGTTTCGGTGAGGCTGCCGACTTGCAAGGACACATCTACAGCGAGCGTGTCCCCTGTGCGAAGATCAACCGTTTCCGTTGCTTTCTTGAATCCGGTGCTTTCAAACGCAACCTTATACTGGCCAGGTTGCAACGATAGGATTCTGTAAATACCGTCGTTGTTGGTTACGCCATTCGAGGTGAAATTGGTGGACACTTGAACTACAAGAATTTTTACGTTGGGCACCACAGCTCCGGTGGAGTCTGTTACGCGACCAGTTATTGTTGACGTGCCAATTTGAGCCCACATAGGCGTGAGCAGGCAGGCAAGCATCGCACACAAGGCGAGTTTTGTCCTCATCATAATGTAATTTCCCCTTAAAACCAGATTTCCGGCTAGCAAGGATGCTATCACACCGATATGCCAGCTGCAAGGGTAAGCGGTTGTTTCACGAACTTGATTCTAACGCGTGCTTTAGCGGTTACTACGCTGAGTTGCTTGCCTAGTGGGTTACCTATTGATAGTTAAATTACTCACTACGTCGTTGATCTTCAAAGTCACCGGTACTCGTCATCCGGTCACTTCAGGAACTGTGAACGCAATTTGATCGACCCCCTCGCAACAGCCGGATCGACCGCAGTAACTAACCACAACTGGTTGTTCCCCAAATGGTCCATCTTCCGAATCCTGGCCTATGAATGGCGTCTATGATAAAGTTATCCAGTCATGAATATTAGATTATTAGCTTTTTTCTTATCTTCCGTCTTATCGTGCGCGGGAATCGCTCTTGCTCAAAAAGTACCTCAGACAAAGAACGAAGTGGCCAGGCCGGGTGGCATGTTGCCTGGCAATCCGAAAATTGCCCTAGTCAAAATTGCCGATGGCTTCAACGATCCTACCAACGTGGCCAATGCTGGGGATGGCAGCGGGCGCCTGTTTGTGGTGGAACGCGTCGGTCGCATCCGCATTGTCAGCAAAGATGGCAAGGTACAGAAGGATCCGTTTTTAGACCTGACCAACATCAACCCATTGGGTAGCGATGTTCAAACCGGCTTTGTGGAACAGGGTCTATATGCGGTGGCCTTTCACCCAAAATTCAAGCAAAACGGCTATTTTTACGTGCATTACTCCTCGCTGCCATTCAACGGTGCGGGGGTGGTGGTTCGCTTCCAGGTTGACCCGGCCAGCCCCAATGTTATGACGCCTGAACGCACGAACAAAACTGCGAAAGTCATCTTACGCATGGAGCGGCCTTATTACAATCACAACGGTGGACAAATTGAATTTGGCCCTGATGGGTACCTCTACATTGCCAGTGGCGATGGCGGCTGGGAAGGCGATCCGTATGGTTCCGGTCAGGACCTGACCGTTCTCTTCGGCAAAATGTTGCGGATTGATGTGAACACCGAAGATGACGATGTGATTGCCTATAAAATTCCTCCCACCAATCCATTCGTGCAAGCGCGCAAGGAACGGCTGATGGTGCTGTTTGGGGTCAGTGAGCTGGAGTTTTCCAAGATTAAGCCGCGTGCCCGGCCAGAAATCTGGGCGTATGGTTTGCGCAATCCCTATGAATTTTCTTTCGACCTGAAAACTGGCGATCTATACATGGCTGACGTTGGCCAGAATCATTGGGAAGAAATTGATTATCAACCGGCTGCCAGCAAAGGCGGTGAAAATTACGGTTGGAACTTCAATATGGGTAGCTGGTGCTTTCCTATGA
>JAYWBH010000064.1:0-2540 GCA_043781815.1 Bryobacterales bacterium
GCTGGTACGGGCTTGCAACAAACTCTGAAAGTGGCCATGCCCTGGCCATCGCCAACCCCGCGTGCACCAATTTATATTTGGCTGCGTGGAGAATCGCAAGGGCGCTTAGTGGAGGGTGGACGCACCAAGTAGAATGGCATCCACCAATCCTTCAATCGTGTGAGGCTCCGCTTCCACAGTAACTGCTAGTCCATGCATGCGGGCCGTGGCTGAAGTCACTGGGCCGATGCTGGCAATGTTGACGCCACTTAGCAGTTCAGCCCCTGCTAGAACTAAGAAAGTCTTTACGGTAGAAGAACTGGTGAAGGTAACCCAATCGGGTTTGCGCGTGGCACTCAACAACTGCTTGGCAATCGCCTCAGACCCAGCCGGAACTACTGTTCGATAAGTTTCCACCACATCGACAACAGCCCCCAGCCTCAGCAGCGCATCGGGCACTACATCTCTGGCGACTGCGGCTCTGGGAATCAGAATCCGCTTCCCTGTTAGATCCAATTTACTCATCGCCTCCACCAAACTTTCGCCCACATATTCTTCAGGAATCAAGTCTACTTTCAAGTGCAGTGCTTCCAGTTCCTTGGCCGTTGCCGGTCCAATGGCGCATAACTTGGCTCGCAGTCCACGTAGATCATAAGGAGACTGGTCGAGGAGATCCAGAAAATAACGCACGCCATTGGCGCTGGTAAAAATCAGCCAATCGTATTCGGCCAAATTCGCAATGGCAAGGTTCAGTGGGGCGGGGTCCAGCGGCGGAGCGAAGGCAATTACTGGCAACTCTACAACTTCAGCACCCAATTCATGCAGACGATTTCCCAGCGTCCCAGCTTGAGCTGCGGCACGAGTGACTACGATCTGTTTCCCAAACAATGGCAGCTTCTCAAACCAATTCAACTTCTCACGCAAGCCCACTACTTCGCCGATGACGATAGTCGCCGGAGGCTTCATATGCGCCTTCTCCACTAATTCGGGTAATGTGGCCAGTGTCCCGGTAATTGTTTGCTGTGTGGCGCGGGTGGCCCAACGGACGGCCATGGCTGGCGTATCTGGATTTCTTCCTGCCGCAATCATCCGTCGTGAAATATCGGACAGGTTCGACAGTCCCATGTAGAGCACTAATGTTTCAGCATGGCCAACCTTGCTCCAATCAATTTGATGGGGCGCGTGTCCTGTGACAAAGCTGACCACTGAAGTGTGATCGCGATGCGTCAACGGCACGCCTGTATAGGCGGCAATGCCTAAAGCCGCCGTCACGCCGGGCACAACTTCATAGGGGACACCGGCATCTACCAGAGCTTCCATCTCTTCGCCGCCACGTCCAAAAATGAACGGGTCGCCGCCTTTCAATCGGACAACCAATTTGCCTAAGAGGGCGTGCTCAACCAGCAGCCGCGATATTTCCTCTTGGGGCATGGCATGGTCTGACTTTTTCTTGCCTGCATAAATATGCAGCGCAGTGGGGGCCAGGGCCAGCAGTTCGCGCGAAGCCAGATTGTCGTAAACCACCACCTGGGCTTGCTCTAACAAGGAACGACCCTTCACCGTGATCAGATCTGGATCACCAGGTCCGCCGCCCACCAAATAGACTTTACCCACTTTGGTCACGCGCCGTAAACCTCGCGTAAAATTTCAGCGGCACCAGCATTTAAAAGCTGATGCCCTAACTGACGACCCAGTTCCGCAGCCATTGCCGGGCTGCCCGTAACCGTACCTTCAAATGCTGTATTGCTAGTGGGGGAAATCACTTTGGCCAGCACTGTTAGCACATCGTTCGAAAGCGTGGCATAGGCGCCCAACGGAACCTGGCAACCACCGCCCAACTCCGCCAGCACTGCCCGTTCCGCTGTGACGCAACAACGGGTAGCAGGGTCATCCATGCGCTTACAAGCATCGAACCCAGGGCCATCGGTAAGTGTCTCAATGGCCAACGCACCTTGTCCCACGGCGGGAATCATGTAGCCAGGTTCCAACAACTCAGCAATACGATCCTGCCATCCCAAACGTCGCAAACCGGCAGCCGCCAGGATGATGGCAGCAAACTGGCCCTCAGCTTGTTTGCGCAATCGCGTGTCGACATTTCCGCGGATGGATTCAATGATCAGGTCTGGTCGATGCTGCCGCAACTGCGCCGCCCGTCGTAAGGAACTGGTGCCAACTCTGGCGGCTTGCGGCAAATCGGCAATGCGGCAACCAACCACGGCATCGCGAGGATCTTCACGCACTGGAATGGCCGCGAGCGTCAAACCGGGAGGCAACGTCGTGGGCATGTCCTTCAAGCTATGCACCGCCAAATGAATGGACTTGGCGAGAAGGGCTTCTTCCAATTCTTTGGTGAACAACCCCTTGGTGCCCACTTTGGACAAAGGGACATCCGTAATTTTGTCTCCAGTGGTGTGGATAATTTCAATCCGAGTTTCATAGCCCAACAGAGCAAGCTCCGCCGACACCCACCGGGACTGCCACAACGCCAACTGTGAACCGCGTGAACCAATGACTAACATAAACTCCTAAGAACTTATCCGCAGATGACGCAGATGAACGCA
>JAYWBH010000065.1:0-2539 GCA_043781815.1 Bryobacterales bacterium
GCTGATCTATTGCAATCTTCTAACAGGAGCAATTGAGGAAACAGGGATCATCGTAACTGCAGACGAGCGTGTCATTATCAATGACGGTTTGGCCGTTGACGGTGGCCTGCTGTTTGGCACTAAGCATCTGGAATTCAACCAGGCCGTTGCCGCGTTGCATCACTTCAATTCCGCCACTGGCAAAGTGTCCACCGTGCTCGATGGGCAAACTTGTTCCAATGGGAAATTCCTGAAAGGAACCATGCTCATCGACATTGATTCAACGCCCAAAACCATCACTCGATACCACCTGAGTGCCGATCTGACGCAAGTGTTGGATCGGTCTGTACTCCTCGATCCAGCAGCGTTGCCCGCATTTCCCGATGGTATGCGCCCTTCCCCTGACGGAAAAAGTATCATTGTGGCCTTCTTCAATCCAGATCACGTTGCCAATGGTTTGGCCCAACAGATATGCCTTGAAACCAGTGTAATTTTGTGCGAATGGGAGCTCCCTGGGTCCCCGCGAGTTACTTGCCCGGAGTTCGTGGAAATCGATGGGAAAGTGATGCTGCTCTTCACTACCGCAGTAGAAGGAATGTCTGCTGAAACTCGGGCCATCGCCCCTGCTGCCGGGACACTCTTTATTGCGGAAACTCCCTTTGACAAAATGCCGGATTTTCCGCCGTTGATGCTACCATAAGGTCTCAGGCTCCGGGCTTCGTGCAATGGGTAGCTGCAAACCCCGCCAGGTCCGGAAGGAAGCAACGGTAGTGGTGATTCCTGTGTGCCGCGGATCACCCGGGGTCTGATAAAAATCATCGGCATGTATCAAGTTATCGCCCGCAAGTATCGCCCCCAGGCATTTGAAGAACTCGTCAGCCAGGAACACGTGCGGACGACACTTGAAAATGCCATTAATGCCTCTCGCATCGCCCACGGCTATATTTTTTCCGGCCAGCGCGGCACCGGCAAAACCACCGTTGCCCGCATTATGGCCCGATGCTTGAATTGCATTGAAGGCCCTACCAACAAGCCTTGCGATAATTGCGCCAGTTGCCGTGAAGTTACCGCTGGCAATTCAGTAGACGTCATTGAAATTGACGCCGCATCCAACCGTGGCATTAATGAAATGCGCGAACTGCGCGAGGGCGTCCGCTATCGTCCGGCGCGCGATCGATTCAAAGTCTTTATCATTGACGAAGCTCACCAGATTACCAGCGAAGCGTTCAATGCCTTGCTGAAGACGTTGGAAGAGCCACCGGAATGGGCAGTGTTTATCCTGTGCACTACGGAATCGCACAAAATCCCCGTCACCATCGGATCGCGATGCCAGCAGTTCAGCTTCCGATCTGTGGATTTTCAGGATCTTGTCACTCGCATGAAGTGGATTTGTGAGCAGGAAGGAATCACTGCCGATGAAGAGTCGTTGTCATTGTTGGCTCACGCCGGGGAAGGCAGTGTTCGCGATTCGCTTTCAGCATTAGACCAAGCCATTGCCTGTTGCGGTAATACGCTTTCCGCTACCGAAGTTCGCGGATTGTTGGGGCTTTTCTCGCTGGATATGATGGGTCAAGTGACTGGGTCCATCAAAGCCGGTACTTCCCAGGCAATGCTGGAAATTGTTGGCGAACTGGAACGCAATGGCGCCAGTCTGCAACATTTCTGTCGTGAATTGGGTCGACATTTTAGGAATCTGCTGGTGGTGAAAATCACTGGCGCGGGGACTCGTCTGGTTGCTGCTTCGTCCAGTGAACAAGCGCAGATGGCGTCATTGGCCGCTACCTTTTCTGAAGAGGATCTAACGCGTTACTTGAACTTAACTCTGGATCTGTTCCGTCAGTTACAGTATTCACTGCAACCCAGGCTGCATATGGAATTGGGTTTATTGCGGTTGGTGCATGCTGGGAAGCTGCAAAAAATTGAAGAAGCGATTGCTAATTTGGGTCCGTCCACTGCCGCGCGGCCTGCGGCCACTTCCGTTGCAACTTCAGCCCCAGCGCGATCCATTGCCCCATCAGCAGCGCGTCCGCAACAAGCACCGCCACCGCCGCCCCCTGCGCCGAAGCCGCAAGTCACCGAAGGTAGCCTGCAAGCTAAACTGCATGCCCAGTTGATGGAAATGAACATGACCTTTACGGCAGACGCCGTAGAAAATTCCACCATCACCGAAACAGGCAGTGAGATCACATTTGCCGCCCCTATTGAATGGAAGTTGGCGCTGAGTGAAGCTGATCTCCGCAAAGGTTTATCGGAAATTGGCATGGGTGCCAGACGGATTAAAATTGTAACTGGCGTGGCTGGCGCTGCCCCAGTCGCCGCTCCGCCAAAACAGGATAGCGGCCCAAAATTGGACGACGAAGTATCGCAAAGAGCCTTGGCTCACCCTGAAGTACAACGGTTTCAAAAAGCATTTCCCGAAGCAGAAGTTCGCCAAGTTAGAGATTTGAAGGAGTAGCAAAAGTGAAACTACCTGGAAACATGCAGGCCATGATGCAACAGGCCCAAAAAATGCAGGAACAGATGCAGAAAGAGATCGCTGCCATCAAAGTGGAAGCCTCCT
>JAYWBH010000066.1:0-2538 GCA_043781815.1 Bryobacterales bacterium
ATTCAGCGGCGTTTCCCCCGGCCCAAACATACTGGTGAATTCTCCTGACGATTTCTGTGGCGTCGGTGCCCTTGGAACTGCGGGCAGTGGCGCTGAGCCCACTGTTCCAAAACCGTCAAATTTATTCATCGGAGATTTCATCATCTGCGTGAACTCACCTCGCCCGGGCTGCGGCTGAGCACTAACTGGGGCAGGTGGTTCCTGGTGCTGAGGTTGCGGCGGCGGTGATTGGAATGCCCTTGTAAATTCGCCTGCCGATCCTTGGGGCAAAGGCATTTCCGTAGGCAGGATTGGCTGTGCCTGCCCCGTTTGCGAAAACATTCGAGTAACTTCAGGATCAGGTGTCGCAACTTTCGGAAACGGCTTCGATAATTCCACAACCGGAGTTTGTTGTGCGGGAATAAATTGTGCAGGAATAACAGGCGCTACATTTGTCCCGTGCGGTTGAAGGAGCATTGTGAATTCTCCAGCTTCCGCTAAGCCCACCATATGCACTTTTGAATCCGAAGGAGGGATTGGCGAAGGCTCTGGAACGTTCGGGTTCGATCGAAACAAGCTGGTAAACTCACCCGGCTGCGCCTGCGGTGGCATGGCTTCCGGCTGCGTCGAACCCCGTGACTTCATCAGCATGGTGAATTCACTTGGTGCCGGTTGAATTTTCTGGGGCGCTGAAGGCATGGTTTGGATCGCCGGAAATAATCCGGCTTTCCCCTTCGATTCCAACGTTGCATTGGGAATCGTCTCTGGCTTGAAAATTCTTGAAAACTCACTTTGATTGGAAGAAGGCAAAGCGCCCGCAGAAGATTTTTCGTCTGCGTCCATTCCCAATCGAAACTGTCCAAGATGCAGCCCTGCCTCTTTTAGCGGAAGTTCCATAGACAAAGGAGCCTGGTCCACCGGATGCGTCGCCAGTTGTGGCGCGGAAAACATCTGGGTAAATTCCCCCGGAGGCTTTTCTACAACCTGCTGCACAACATGTGGCACGACCTGCTGTACAACCTGGTGTACGACAGGGATGGCAGCGGCCGGAACAGGAACTTGCGCTGAGCGAAATCCTGAGATGGGCGCTATCATCGTCGGCTCGCCCGCATCCGGTTTCGCCGATAACCACTTTCGGATTGCGCGGATGGGGCTGTCCGTAACCAGATACTGAAAGCCAGCCACACTACCTATTCTTAAAACCCGTTCCCGATAGGCAATTGGCATTGCCGGTACCTTTGCTAAAAGGGCTAGATTCTCTGTCTCTTTACTGCGCGCCAAAAGATGAATATAAACCTTAACTTTTGAAGTTTGATCGCGCCCGGTAAAAGAATAGTCAACCTCAGTATTCAGCATCGGTACTGGCTCTAGAAACTCGTAAAAGTCATCGAAGCGCATAGATTCTCCACAAAGCAAACGCAACTCTGCAAAACATCAGGGTTGGTCGCCATTGACCTGAAACTCTCGGTTTATTTTCCTACCATATGATACATTACAAAGGTTACCCGTATTCGGTCGTCACCTTATATAACGGCCACTTCAGCCATTTATGAAACTTCTCTCCCGTTTGGTTTGGTCCGAAGGAATGCACCTGGGGCCGCACCAATTTCAAGCTCAAAGCCGCTACTTCGAGGATTCGATTTCATTCATTACCTCGGCGCTGTGGCTGGATTCCTATGGCTTGACTGGGATCACGCTGGATGAAGATGCATTGAAAAATGGCATCGTATCTTTGCTGTTCGCGCGGGGCACTTTTAACGATGGTCTTGCGTTTGACCTTCCCGCCTGCGATGCACCTCCTGAAACCAGAAACATTGGGGAGCTGTTCCCTCCCACGCATGATCGGTTAACCGTCAGCCTTGTCATCCCGGAACGATTGCCACAAGGCCCTAACGTTTCACTCACTGGCGATGCCAATGGTGCCCGGTATTCCGCCGAAGGGAAAGTATTTTTTGACGAAACCACAGGCATGGATGAACGCCAGGTCAGCGTCGGTCGCAAGCGCTTGCGATTGATTCTTGATACAGAGCCAAGCAATGGCTTGATCTCCCTCCCCATTGCGCAAATCATGCGATCCGGCGATGGTGGCTTCATTTATGACCCCAATTTTATTCCACCTTGCTTAAACATCAGCAGCAGTGAGCGGCTCATGCTACTGCTGCGTCGCTTGATAGAAATCATGGAAGAAAAAAGTACGTCGCTTGCCAGTTCTGGGGCAGGCAAGACGGCATCGGATTTTTCTTCTCGCACGATCGCGAATTTCTGGTTGTTGCACGCTGTCAATTCCGGGCTGGCACCTCTGCGTCATTTATGGGTTACAAAACGCGGGCACCCCATGGAACTGTTTCTGGAACTCTCTCGCATCGCTGGAGCTCTGTGCACGTTCTCCTTGAATTCCCATCCCAACAGCCTGCCAACCTATGACCACCTGGCCTTGGCTGCCTGTTTCGATGTCCTTGACCGCCACATTCGCGATCATCTGGAATTCATCGTCCCCACAAATTGCATTACGATTCCCTTAAAGAAAGTGGCCGATTTCTTCTATGAAGGTCAGATCAT
>JAYWBH010000067.1:0-7822 GCA_043781815.1 Bryobacterales bacterium
GTTGTGCTCTCGATTTCTTCAATTGAGTTGGCTGAGAATCCTGACCAATATTTATGCCCACTTCCGGCGCGGACAATCGCCCGGGCTCCAATGGCGATAGGTCCCCGCCTGTTTTTAATCAGCAGGGTTTCTACTTCATCAAGCGGAGTCCCCTGCGAGTTAATCTTAAAGAACGATGTTTCAGCAGCAGCCGCATTCCCCTGAATCCATTGAAGAGGAAGTGCCCGCGTGGCCAGTACCTGTGCTCGTTTGTGTACTAATGGAGATGACGCTTTAGTACTATCAACCTGAGCAACCAAATCAGTGTATCGGCCAACACGTTTCTCAACAAGCTTTCTAGTCTTTTCTGCTATCTCCAACTGTTTCTTGGATATATCATTTCTGTAGAAAGATTTAGAAACATGTTTATCGCCGTAGTCGTTTTCCATCCAAGCCCGCAGCGTGCTCAGTCTGTGGCCTCCGTCAATGACAAAAATATAACTTGGGGCTTTCCATAAGATTAGTGATGGGATTACTTCACTATCCACAAAACTCTCTATCAATGTAACTACTTGTTCTGGCGTCCAATGATTGGTTTCGCGCTGAAAGTCTGGCTTGCGTACGAGCTTAAGTATGGGTGCGTCACTCATCAAATGCCTGATGGGAAAATCGCTCATGAGGTCAAGTGTAAAGGAATCCTCTATCGCCCCGAAATCTTGTCGGGGAATCATAGCATCTAAGTCTACTCGGTTTGCCAAAAACTCTACCTCCAGTGAATGCCTCAGCATACGCCACTCATACCTGATGAGTAAAGTACATTTTCGCCGTCACTACTGCACTCTGACGCCGCGCTCGTTCAACAATTCCCCGGTAGAACGTAACAGGTTAAGAATGTTTCGGCGATACTGCACCGATTGATTCACCAACTGCGATTCCGCTGTGACCAGCTTGCCTTGCGCATCTAACACAAAGAAGATTTGCTGAATGCCCAAATCAAATTTCTTTTGCTCTGCGTCCAACTGTTTTTGTGCCAGATCGCGATTGACGATGGCCAGCTTGACTGAGGCCTTTGAAGATTCTACCTGGCTGACGGCTTGCAGCACTTCCTGCCGAATAGTCTGCTCTTGCGTACGGGCAGAAAGGGCGTCCAGTTTCTTTCCCACTAACGTATCCGCCAAACCCGCTTGAGCGGCACGATCCCGCAGCGGAAGACGAAGCTGAACGCCGAAGTTCCAAATGGGGAATCCGAAACCAAACAGTTGGCTAATGGAATCGGTGAAGCCACCGGGGATGATGCCGCCGCTGCGAAGATTCTGCGTGCCTCCACGACCGGTGGAAATATAGCCGCCGCGCAAGCTGAAATCGGGACGAAGAAGGTTGGTTGCCTGGCGAATTTCCAGATCGTCAACAACAATATCGTTTTGGATTTTCTTCAAATCGGGACGAGTGCGTAGCGCAGTATCAACCAGCTTTTCACGATCCATTTCCGTGCTGTCAGAGGGAGGCAAAACAGTTTCCGTAAGTACAATGGGCAGCGTTCGCAATTGAGGATTCAGGTCAACACTGATCTGGCGGCGCAGAGCGTCTTCAGTTTGCTGAAGACGGAATCGGGATTGCGATACTTGGATTTCCGCAGCGGCATATTGCGCTTCTGGTTGATAAATATCCAGCGGACTGATCGCACCAAGTTCCAGTTCACGGCGAGAGCGCTTTAATGCTTCGGCAGCTAATTCCAAAGCTTTTTCCTGAACCAACAAAGTTTCCCGGGCGGCGATTACATCCCAGTAAGCATTTTCAGCCGTGACCAGTAACCGTTGAATCGAAGCTTCCGAATTGAGCAAGCCCGATTTCAAATTGCCGCGCGCAATCGTAATGGGTAACCGGTTCACTTCACGGCCACGATTGCGCAGTAGTGGTTGGGTGAAACTGCTCACGAATTGCGTTGTATACGCAGGGTTGAACAACTGAAAGCTATCGTTGGTGGAAAGCTTGCTGGTGGTGACCCCGGCGGTGTATTGCAGACCAGTGTCCAGAAGATGCGTAAATGTGAACTGCGAAGGTTGGGACAGTTGATTGAGCGTGCTGGCACCTTGTAGGGAGTTGGTGGTTGGCGTCTTGGTGCGCTGGCTGTTGAACGAGCCAAAAAAGTTAGGATCAAAGGGTGCAAAGGCGCGGGTGATGGCGTTTTTTTGCGTCTCCACAACTAACCGTTGAATTTCGATATCGGTATTGTTCCCCATCACCAGATCCAGAAAATTCTTCAGTGACAATTCCAACTTGCCACCTTGCACGGAATCTTCAATCTTGGCCGGTGGACGCAATTCAATCTGATTGGAAGGGACCTCGAACCGTTTGCGGAAATAGGCTTTACGCGGAAATCGAGGTGTATCCAACGGATCCTGATTCCACTTCAAAGGATTCACCGCATCGCCACCGGTTTTGGTTTCCACAACTTTTTGCGGAGCACTTGGCTCCTGGGCCATGGCCACCATGGCCATGCTCAACACACAATACAAAATTCGCTTCATGTCCTTAGAAAGATTCCTTGGGGCCTATTATTCGTAACGGATTGCTTCAATTGGATCGAGCTTGGCGGCTTGGACTGCTGGGTAGATTCCGAATGCCAAGCCAATTCCGCAAGACACGCCGAACGCGACAACGATCGACGAAGTAGTAACGACGGTGGACCAGCCGGCCGCCTTCGCAATGATTTGTGACAACGTAAAACCAAATAAAATGCCAATCAATCCACCCAGTGTAGAGATCAATACTGCTTCGGTAAGAAACTGGCGGACAATATCGGCCTGCTTAGCGCCAATGGCACGGCGAATGCCGATTTCCCGAGTTCGTTCCAACACCGTGGCCAACATGATATTCATGATGCCGATGCCACCAACCAGCAGTGAAATACCGGCAATGCAGATCATGACCACATTAAAGATCAAGCCTGTGCGGCGGCGCTGTTCCAGAAGGCCTGCGGGAACGGTAACGGTGAAATCGCCAGCATCTTTGTGAGTGGCACCCAAAATCGCGGTGACGATACTGGCGGTTTCAATAGAATCAGTCTCCGGCTTCACTTTGATGTACATGCCGTCAATTTCGTCCTTAAGATAGCTGTTATTGTCCTCAAAACGACGCATAACGGTGTTTAACGGGGCGATGATCAGGTTATTTCGGTTCGCTACTTCAAGGCCTTCCACGTCGCTATCGGCAGTTGCCTGTTGGGACAGCACTCCGATTACTTGCAACCACTGTTCATTCACTTTCACCGATTTCCCCACGGCATGATCGTAGCCTAACAAACCCACTTTGGCGCTCTCTCCCAGCACGCACACCGGCGCGGAACGCTCATCATCGTCGTCATTAAACCATCGACCCTCGACAATTTTCAGGCTGTTGATCACAAGATAATTCGACTGTACTCCGATCAACGTCGGCGGTTCAGCCACGGTCTTGGGAAGCAGCTTTTGCGGCTTAAACCGTTTACGGGGCGTCATCGCTTCCAGGCCTTGCACGTTTTCGGAAACAGCACGGAAATCGCGAAATGTGAGTCCTGGCGATATCACGCGGCGAGCTTGCAGTTCATTCCGATCCACCGCTTCCTTCGCTTCAATAATGATGTTATTGACTCCCAGAAGGTCAATGTAACTCATCATCTCTTTTTGTGCGCCGGCGGTGATGGAAAGCATGGCTACCACAGCACCCACTCCGAAAATCATGCCCAGCATGGTGAGTCCGCTACGAAGTTTGTGGACCAGCAGGCTGGAAAGCCCCATCCACAGTTCAGGAAGAATATTGGAAAAGCCTGACATTTATTTGCCTCCTGGAAGAGCACTCATCGCGCCGCCCTTCTTCTCTTCGCCCTTCTTGCCCGGCTTGGCGAAAGGATCGGCTAAGGCGATAATCTCATCTGCCTTCAAACCACTGGCAATCACCATAGTGGATTCACTTCGTTTGGATAGCTTGATTTCACGGGCTTCAAACTTGCCTGATGTATTTTGAACGTAGACCACCAACTTGCCTTCCTTTTCAAAAACAGCTTGGGAAGGAACGTGAATGGCGTTGGAAATTTTTTCGATGATGATTTCCACGTCGGCCAGCAGGCCAGGGCGAAGCAATACGTCCAGGTTGGAATCCTGATCGGGTGCCGGGGGTAATTTCGCGGTTTCAATGTCTTTTTGGGAGAACTGTCCGTTGCCCGATGGAGCGGCTCCGTCTGCGCCATTGCGGGGACGGCGACGCGGCGCGGCAGGGTCGGTTGCAGCGGCAGGGGCACCCGTGGCAGGCTTAGCGCCATCGGTCTCACCACCTTTTTTCTGTTCGGCTTTGCGCTCACCACCTTTCTTGGTGCCACCTTTCCGTTCGGCGGAAGCACCGGGAGGGGTCAGCATGTCGTTAGCTTGCGGAGGCGCGCCAGGAATCATCATTCCACCACCGCTGGCACCACCGGGCATCCCCGGCGGGCCACCTGCGCCCATGCCCTGAGCCATAGCGCTGGACAACAACGAAACCATGGTGGGCGGAGCTTTGCGACGGTTTGCTTCGGCCTGTGCCAGCACAGCGGCGATCACTTCCGGTTTGGCACCTAGTGCCCCAAGCAGATCCTTCATTTCAATGCTAAACGTTACGTCAAATTTTTTGGCTGGATCATTACTGAATACGCTGGAATTGGCGGTATTGCTCATGGTTTTGATCTTACCCTTGAATCGCTTACTGGCAATGGCATCCAGTTCAATGAATACTTCCTGATTCTCATTCAAGTTGGCCCGATCCAGTTCCCCAATGCGAGCCATCACTTCCAGCTCACTCAAATCCAGCACGTCGGCAATGGGCATGCCCGGTTGGACTTGATCGCCTTCGCGGATATCGGGAACGTCGAAGCCAAAGCCCATGCGGCTGGAATTATTTTGCTTTACCGCAACTAAGCCGCTCATCGGGGCCAGGACTTTCACTTGATTCAGCCGACCCTTTTCACGAGACAGTTCCAGTAACGCTTTTTGTTTGCGCTCACGCAAAACGGCCAGTTCCGCCTGGGCTTGTTCGCGACGGGATTTAATGTCACTTTCCAACTGTTGCAGCCGACGTTTAGATTCTTCCAGGTTCAGATCATTGCGCTTGGCATCAATCGGCGAAAGCAGTTCGTTGCGCTTGGCTTCCAGTTCCGCACGGCGGACGCCGTAACGGCTACTGAGTAGTTCCACTTGGTCCTGATTGCTACGAATCGCCAGGTCCGCTTCGGCCTTCTTAAACTGCTCGTCAATTTGATCAATTTCTAACTGCTTTTCTTCCAGACGGCTGATCAGTTCGGCATCGTCAAATTCCACAATAAGATCTTTTTCATGGGCCAAAGCACCCATTTCAGCCATTTTAGTTACCTGCACGGTGCCGAACAGATTCGGCGCGGTAAGCGTAGCGGAGCGCACGGCACGCAATTCACCGCGAGCGTAGCTGCGCACCACCACATCCCCTTGGCGTACCTTGGCGGTGGCAACGGTGGACTGGCGTTGCGGCATCTGCTTGAAGTAGCCGTAACCCCACCATGCGGCACCCAAAATGAGAGCAAGAAATACAAGTCTGTAAATAAACTTTTTCATGTTGTCAGCGATTCACTACATTTTTCGAGCGCGCCTGGCCACTTCCGCAGGATCTTCCATAGCAATGGTTTCGCCCGCTTTCAGACCTTTGAGAACTACCATATCCCCATCGTTGCGTTTGCCCACCTGGATAGGCCGTACCTCAAACCCTTCTCCCTTTTGAACCCATACAGATGGTTTCCCTTTTTGCATGAAACTGGCACGAATGGGAATCAGCACTTGGCGAGGTTCCTTCTCAATGATGATGTCCACAGAGGCGCTCATGCCGGGGCGTAGGCGCGGATCTATTTTTTTCAGAGTGGCGCGGGCTGGAAACGTTTTTTCGGTGAGACCCATTCCTTTGAAATTGATTGCGGCAATGGGGCTGATCCAATCCAGTTCGGCTTCAAATTGCGCTTCCGGAATGGCGTCTACCTTGACTTCCAGAAATTGACCAACTTGCAGCCTTCCACGGTCCACTTCATCCAACTTCAATTCAATGCGCATAGAGGTGAGATCAGGAATTTCAGCAATCGCCGCACCAGTCCAGGCACGGTCCCCTTCCTTGAATGGCGGAAGAGAACTACCAAAGGATCCGTTGGTGCGGGTATTGGGCAGAATATTAACAATGCCATCAATGGGGGCATAAATTTTCATCTTCCCCAGATAGCTTTTGGCCCGATCCGCATCGCGGACAGTTTTGTCTTTCTTTTGCACGAGTCGCTCGACGTCGGCATCCTGGGCTGTCTTGTGCGATGAAATGGCGACGTTCATTTTCTTCAAATCGCCTTCCGCAGTGGTCACGTCAATGCGATTCTTTTTCCCATCAATATCGGAGAGTATCTCAGCCTTGCTGGCCTCCAGCTTGGCCCGTTCCACGTTATAGGTGGCGGTCATCTTATTCATGCCATCCATTTCATTTGTGATGCGTTGCGAAGCTTTCAGTTGCACCATTTCAGAATCGACGGTGCGGACGCTGGTGGCACGGTCTAGCCAATACTGTTCCTGAGCCATTGCGTCAAACTCAACAATCACTTCCCCTTTGCGCACGGGCTTGCCGGTCTCAGCTAATTTCACAATGCGAGGGTCAGGAATTTGTGGCGTCAAAAGGATCACGGAGTTCACGCTGCGGACTTCCCCGCGCGATTTGACACTAATCACAAAATCGCCTTGGCGGACCTTGGTGACAGGCACCTCCACCTTGATTGTCCCGGTATATTTGTAGGCTGCATAAGCTCCACCAGAGAGCAATGCGCCCATGATTCCCCAAACGAGGAATCGCTTTTTTTTGGAGGCAGCCGTTTGGCCCAGCCGTCCCTTTTTTAAATCCTTGGACATAAACCTGTTCCTTAATCTGTTCGGGGCGGACTACGTTTCCTTCGCCGGTTTGGCGGAAGGGTCTGGCGGTCTTTCTGCGGCAATAATTTCACCTGGTTTCAAACCAGATCGAATGGCCGCGTGCGTATAGCTTCGCACTCCTACTTGTACTTCTCTACGCTGCCAGATTTCGCCTGATTTCACATAGACGAATGCGCTCACAACCTGCTTTTCGCGATCAATCGCAGTGGGGCTTGCTTCCTTCACAGCGACGCCATCGAAAACAGCTTCCAGCGGAACTACAGCCGAGGATTCCTCTTCAGAAATAATCACGTCACAGCTAACACTCAAATCGGGAATCACGCGGGCATCTACAGTTTCAAGCCGTAGCCGCACGGGAATATCTTTTTTATATGCGTAGCGGGAAAGGCCAGCTTTGGCCAGAGCTCCAATCATGACCAGACGGGCGGGCAGTTCCAGGCCGGGATAGGCGTCAAAACGGACCTTGGCCCGCATCCCGATTCTGAGAGCTTCCACATCGGTTTGATTGACGGTGGCGTTGATCACCATAGAGGACGGGTCCACCACCTGCATGTACATTTGGCCGGGGTAAATCTGATCCCCTTGTTGAATGTAGCCAAATTCGGAACCACGAAACGTGTTCTGCATGACGGCGACACCATTCATGGGCGCCTTGGCAATCATCTTATCGGCATTGGCTTCAGCTCGTTTCAATTCACTTCTGGACTGCTCCAAATCAATTTCAGACGAACGAATCTGCGCTTTTTCAGAGATTTCCACATAGGGAACTTCAGCCAGCAGTTGGCTATGTTTGGCGCGGGTTTCTTCCAGAGCTAACTTTAACCGCTCACTTTCAATGGCGCTGCGCACGGGCAGAGTCTTCATGTCCAGGTCGGCTTTTTCCATGGCATTTTTGGCAGCCAGAACCTGTT
>JAYWBH010000068.1:0-7814 GCA_043781815.1 Bryobacterales bacterium
GAATAGGCAATTTACATGGTGAGCTCCTTTCATCTCACTAGATCAGCCAGGCTTTGCCTGGCGCACCTGATGGACGCCGATGCACGCTGATAACAAGAATCCAGGACAGGGAGCCACAGGTTATCTCAACGAAGGTTACAGGGATGCGGGAAAACTAAGTGGCATTGGGTAGAATCGCCTGCCCCACCCCACGCACTCTTGTATTTGTGGGGCAGGCACTTTTGCCTGCCAACCTCGACTTTCTTGAAAAACCTACCGATTGTACTTCGGTGCCACACCCCGTAACCTGTCCCAAACTTGATTGCACATGGCAACCGTATCGTCGGCCAGTGGACCAAGCGACGCTTCCTTCAGATTCATCACTAACTGATCTCTGCTCGACGCCCCCAGAACAATGCCCGTCGCCGCTGTGTGATGCAGTATCCAACACAGTGACATGCTGATCAAGCTGCGTTTGCCATGAATGCCAATACGCTTCAAATCCGTTACTGCACTGAAGCATTGCTGATGCCAATAGCGTTCCAGATATTGCTGGTTGCCATCAAAGCGGGTGCCCTTCAAAGGTTGCTCCGCCGTCTGCTTGCCAGTCAATAACCCGCCAGCCAGCGGATTATAAACGAAAGTGGAAATGCCGTACGCCTTGCACATGGGCAGAAATTCTTGCTCAATGCCACGAGCAATCAGGTTGTACATGGGCTGCGTAACGGAAATCGGCTGATACTTTTTCTGACTTTCGACGGCTCGGCATTGGGCCACTTGCCAGGCAGCGTAGTTGGAACTGGCCACGTGACGGACTTTGCCAGACTTCACCAAGCCTTCCATGGTTTCCAGCGTCTCTTCAATGGGAACGTCGTAATCGGGCTGATGGAGATAGTAGAGGTCAAGGTAATCCGTGCCAAGCCGCTGCAACGATTCTTCAATTGCTTTGTGAATGGCCCCTCGCGATAACCCTACGTCTTCCGGCTTGTCGCCCATCTTGCCCCTGACTTTGCTGGCCAGAATCACGTGCCGTCGTTTGGACCCCAAGGCCTTGCCCAACAGCATTTCCGATGCGCCAGCGTTATACACGTTGGCTGTGTCGAAAAAATTGATGCCCCCATCCAACGCCGTTTCCACCAGCCGAATGGATTCCGCTTCCGACGCCTGTTTGCCGAAAGTCATTGTTCCAAGGCACAGCCTGGAAACTTCAAGATCAGTACCAGCCAACTTTATTTTTTCCATTATGTTCCTAAATTTCGAAGGGACAGCCTTCTTCTGGAAGTACTCTTATATCTGGCTCCACCCAAATCTTGCGGGCTTCCACTGACTTTGTCACGTCATAGGAATAGTAATCCGAGTACAGCCGATTTCCACTGTATCGCTCCACCGCTTTTCGTACCGCGTCGATTCTGGGAAGACCTTCCGACAGCCCGTCCAGAAACTCTGCCAGAACCCACAACCATAGCACCGTCAGTGTTTCATGATATCCACTGGTGTCCGTGTTCTTGCCGCCACCCTTCACGTTATAGTTGCGAATATTGCGACGAACTGTGTCCAATAATTCCCGCTTGGGCAGCTTAAATAAATAACAGCAGGCCATGGCGATGTGAGCCGAATGAGTCCAATCAGAGAATGGAATTTTGGCCTTCTCAAAATCATCCAGGAATTGGTCTAAGTTTTCTCCACTTTGAAGATAGGGAAGCTCCGTCATATTGGTCAGGCTAACGTTGCACTCTACCTGAACCGCCACCTTTAATTAATCCATTTACTTCTTCTGTTGAAAAGCGGTTGAAGTCCCCTGGCATGGAGTGTTTCAGGCAAGACGCAGCCACCGCGAATTCCAGCGCAGCTTGATCGTCTGCCAAAGTATTCAGGCCGTAAATGAGTCCGCCAGCAAAGCAATCGCCGCCACCTACGCGGTCCACAATGTGGGTAATGTCGTAATGCTTGCTCAGCAGAAACTGTTTGCGGTTATTCAGACAAGCTGACCACCCGTTATGAGAAGCACTATGAGATTCCCGCAGCGTGACTGCTAACTTCTGCAGCGATGGATATTGGTCCAGCACTTTATTGGTCAGTTTTTCGTACTGCGCGTGATCAAGAGTACCGGAATGAACATCCACGTCCACTTGAATTCCCAAAGCCATTTGGCAATCTTCTTCATTGGCAATGCCCACGTCGACAAATTCAAATAGGCGCTGCATTACCTCTTTGGTTGGCTTACCCCATTTCCATAGATTTTTCCGATAGTTCAAATCGCACGATACGGTGATGCCTTTGGCCCGCGCGGCTTTGACGCTTTCCAGTGCCAGTTCCGAAGCACCTTCACTGATGGCTGGCGTGATGCCCGTAATGTGGAACCAAGTGGCACCATCCAACACCTTGTTCCAGTCAATGTCCCCTGGCTTGCCCAATGCAATGGACGAATAAGCCCGATCATAAAGCACCTTTGAGCCACGCTGATTCGCACCGGGTTCGACGAAATAGATTCCGAATCTGCCACCAACTTTAATGACGCCCGATGAATCTACACCAAAGCGTCCTAGCTCGCCGATGAACGCGTCTGTAATGGCATTCTTGTCGGGAACAAGCGTCACAAAGCGAGCGGGTATTCCGAAGCCGGAGACGGCCACAGCTACATTCGCTTCACCACCGCCGAATGTGGCTAAGAATTGGGGTGACTGCAGGAAGCGCTCATATCCAGGAGGGGCCAAGCGAAGCATGATTTCGCCGAAAGAAACCAGAAGTTTTGACATGAACCTCTATTGTACTTCGACGGACTTGTGCACTTTAGGGAACAGCGATCAATTCAATGGCCATGGAAGCATCCATCCCAGGCAAACCTTCATAGACCAGCATCGTTGCTGCAGGAGGATGTTCTTTGTCAAAAAACTCAAAGCGCAAATTGCGAACTTTTTCCACCATGCCATTGGAAACCGGATAGAAGTTAGCGAACGCCACCCGACGAATGCTGCCGTGGTTTTGGTCCAGGACCTTGGCCATGCGCTGGAAAGCCAGCCGGATGTCGGCATCCTGATAATGGAAGGCCATTTGAGTTCCCGTGAAAATGATACGGTCAGAGCCAACCAGCGCTGCTTTAGAATAATTGGGCGACGGATTCATCTCTTTCGGGCTTAAGTAAACCAGTGCGGCGGAAGGTTTTTTGCGCAATCGAAAAACGCCTTCGCATTCTGATAGTGCCTGGTTCATTGCTCGTTCCGCCTGGACCATAGCGACCGATGCTGATGGGAATGCAGCGGTGACCATGCCCCGAATTTCCGCATGGTGGTCCAACGAACTGACCAGGCACGTCACTCGCAGTACATCGGAAGCCTCAGAGCCACCAAAAGCAGCGGCGGTGCGGAGGTCGGCAATGGCCTTGGCCGTCAAATCGTTCAGCTTCGCTAAAGGATCTTTGCCTGTGCCGCCCATCCCAGAAAGGAACCCCAAACCATTGGGATTTACCTCTTTTTTGCCGGCAATGATGACTTCAATCTGAACTTGAGCTCCTTCCATGGGGAGCTGGCCAATTTGGATCACGCTGATTGCCGGAATGGGCATTTTTTTATCGGTGAACACTTCGCTGACAATATTTCCGACACGCCGCAGGTCCCCTGTACCGGCTACAAAAGCACGCAGCTTCACCACGGTGCCACCGCGCAAGGTTTTCACTAACTCCTTTAAGCAGTCACGGGTCTGCTGGGAGAGTAATCCTTT
Organism: Bryobacterales bacterium; assembly: GCA_043781815.1. Taxonomy (GTDB): domain Bacteria; phylum Acidobacteriota; class Terriglobia; order Bryobacterales; family Bryobacteraceae; genus JANXSF01. The sequence continues at coordinate 3,697 of JAYWBH010000068.1, forward strand.
GTTTGAAAGCGGAGTGACTCGGAATTCAAGGCGCGCAGTTTCAGCAACAACGGCAGACGGCGGATCGGGCAGAATTTCATGCGTTTGCGTGATCTCGTCTTTTTTCTTCTTGGAAGCAGCAAGCAGCAGACATGCCGCCAGAGCGAAGGCAATTAGAATCTGGAAGGACCGGCGCATGGACTAAAGTGATTCTATCAAAGTCGGCACTATCTCAAGGAATGGAAGAATTGTTTACAGTCATGAAATAGTTCATCCCTCCTGCAATTTCTTGTTCTACTCCTCAATGAACCGTGTCCTAACCACCATGGCGACGTGCCTTGAGGCAACGTCTTCATACTGAAAAGAGGACCTTTGAAATGAACAGTAGTAATAAAAACAAGATGCATCAAGCTGGAGCAATGGCCTTGACCAAGCCTGCAATCTCCATCCGGTTTCTCGCAATAGCCCTAACCGCAGTTGCCTTTTCCGCCGCAGGCCAGAACATCCCCAAATTCCTGGCTCCAACCAGCTACCCTGTGGCTGGTGCTTCCATGGCCGCAGTCGGAGACTTTAACGGCGATGGCATTTCCGATATTGTCACCGCCAATGGAGGCTTTGTCCTTAACGCGGTAGGTGGTGTTGATCCGGTAGGCCAAGGTGTAAGTTTGCTTCTGGGCAATACCAATGGCACTTTCCAGGCCGCCCGTAGCATTGTTGGCGGCTCACACCCTAGCTATGTCGCAGTTGGCGATTTCAACGGTGACGGCAAGCTTGACGTAGCCGTGGCCAACGGCACCGGCACTACCACCGTAAGCATTCTGCTGGGCAACGGAGATGGCACATTTCAACCAGCTATCGACACAGTTGTTGGTGGATTGGGCGCGACGAAAGTGATTGCCAAAGATTTCAACGGTGACGGAAAGCTGGATCTGGCTGTAGTGGTTGGTATTCTTTCCACCCCAACGCTTACAACCAGCAACGTATCGGTTCTTCTAGGAACCGGTAACGGAACTTTCAACGTTAGCTACACAACACCTGGTTTCAGAGTGTTGGCTGCCGATTTCAACAACGACGGCAAGCAAGACCTTATCGTTGATGCCACGGTTAAATTAGGCAATGGCGATGGTACGTTTCTGAACGGCCAGACTTTGGCATTTACGCCATATCTGGCAGTGGTAGGAGATTTTGACGGTGACGGGAATTTGGATTTGTACGCCTACACCGGCGGCTCAACCCGCAGTGGAGCAATTCAATATATGGTGTACGGCCTGGGTGATGGCACCTTCACTCCACTGATTGTTGGTTGTTGCGGTGGACCTGTCAGCAACGTCGTAGCGGCTGACTTCAATGGAGACGGAAACCTTGACCTTGGTACGTTCCCCGGTGTGGTCTTTGGAACCGGCGGTCGTCCTAGTTTTAGCGGGATACAAGCTCCTTTGGGCTTTGGAAGATCGGTGAACGGTTCGTTTGTCGCGGTAGGTGATTTCGACCGCAATGGTGCGCCAGACATGATCATGGCCAACGGTTCCGCCATTCTGGTGGCACTGAATACGGGGGGGAATCCTCCACTGCTTGCTCAAGAAACATTGACCGCAGGCTTCGTGGTTGGCGGTGCCACTACGGTGACAGGAACTGTTTCTTTGGGTGCACCGGCTCAGGCTGGTGGCGCTTCCATCACCCTTGCCAGCAGCGATCCAGCTGCCTTCTTTCCTGGCGGCAATGCAATAATAATTCCCACTGGTTCCACTACTGCTGCGTTCAACATCTCTACAGTGGCGGTGGCCGCATCCACACCTGTAGTGATTTCGGCAACTTCACAGTGGAATACCTTTAGTCTGAATGCCAACTTCACAGTGGTTCCCTCCATTGCTGTTGCCTCGGTTTCAATCTCTCCGGCCAGCATCTTTGGAATGTTCGGTGGCAATCAAGGTTTGGGCACCGTGACGTTAAGCGGCCCTGCTGCTGACGGCGTGATTGTCACTCTAACCAGCTCAAACCCTGCATTTGTTACCGTACCGCCAAGTGTTCCCATCGCGCCTGGGACCACAACCGCAACCTTTCCGATTAGTGCTACCAATGTTGCAGCCAATACAGTGATTACAGTCTCCGCATCCTACCAGGGGACAACCAGCAATGGCACGGTCACAGTTCTAAAGGCTACCGATACCGTTGCTGTTACCAAAGCGGAGTATGTGGTCAGCAAGTCTCAGTTCAAGCTGGAAGCCAGTACAAGCGATAACACTGTTCCTTTTCTCCGCGTGTTCAATGCCACAACCGGTACCTACCTTGGAAACATGTCTCCAGCGGGTGGCGGCAAGTTCATTGGGTCGTTCTTGGCCCCCGGACCGTTGACCTCTGTCCTGGTTCAAAGCCCCAAGGGAGGATTAGTCACAGCCCCTGTCGCACAAAGGTAGTTTGTTTGTAAGTCGTACCTTGGGCGATGATGCACCGGTGGGTTAAACCACTGGAGCATCATCGCCATTTTTTGCATGAACCTGAAGTCCGAAGTTGAGGGGTCAGTCACTCAAGCGTTTAGATGGTTCACTAGTGCGTTCCCACTCGCGTTCCAGCATTCTGCTATATTCTCCCGAAGCGTAAAGTTCAAAGTCGAAATTCTGGATGGAAATGCGACTAAAATCGAACATATGCTGACGACAGGAGTACATGTGATCGGCAAAACGATAGTAGTTTCGAATAAAGTCTTCGCTAAGATCTTCGCGCCCAGGTACATTTTGGAACACCGCGTTCAATCCCAAAGCACGGGAAAAAATGGCCTTATAGTCGGCTACTCCCCAACGTTTTAGTTTGGACTTTACAACTTCTGGCGGTTCGGTCACCAACATTTCAGAAAAGCTTTGCGTTTTGATGTTCGCCTTGGCCAGCGCCTCATCCCGCTCTACCAGTTCCATACACTGTTCCATCCAACGCACCAGATCCCTGCCAACATAAAACAACATGCGGATTTCACAATAGCGTCCGTCTAACAGTTTTTGGTCCAGTTGGTTCATGCTCATGTTGTCACTGGGCAGCAGCCCTTGGATCATCATGCTGGCGCGCGAACTTTCCACCAACTTATTAGGACCTGCAGAATCTGAAAACGGGTGCAGAATCAGCGGTGGCAACTTCCAGAGTTGATGGGCGGGCAGTGTAGTCACTAAAATGCTTTCCTTCTATACTCATCGGACTTCTGAGAGTCTTCCATTAGGATGGGATAAGTTATTTTCTGGCGGTGAGCAAAACCTTCACATCTAAGGTTTCCGCCCCACGAAGCACTCTCACAGCTACTTCATCCCCCACCTTCTTCGATTTTAACGCATAAGTGAAATCGTAAAGATTCTGAATATCTTTGCCGTCGAAGGAGATCATAATGTCGCCAGCTTTGAGACCGGCTTTCGCCGCTGGGGAACCGTCCCGTACATCAGCAAAGCGCACCCCTTTCGGTGGTTCCGCAAAATCGGGAATGCTGCCGAAATAAGGTCCGTAACCGCTGGAACCTCCAGACGAACCAGACGCTGATCCTTGGCTCCCAGGCGGAGGCATAACGCGGACGTAAAGCGGCCTTTCTTCACCTTCTCTCAACTTCTCCGTCACATCGGCCACATAGGTCAACAGCTTAATGGCTTCTTTGGAGTTGATCTTGTCCCAGGTATCCGTCGGCCGATGATAATCGCCATGTAAGCCGGAAAAAAAGAACAATACCGGAATCTGCTTTATAGTGAACGACGTGTGGTCGCTTGAACCGTACCCGGCCGTTTCCGACATATCGAACTGCATTCCTTCCGGCTTCTTTGTTTCATCCAAAATCTTCTTCAACGTGGAACCAGTTCCCGATCCGCCTACGTAAACCTTGCCATCACGAATGCGCCCAATCATGTCCATATTTACCATGGCCACCGCCTTGGCGTTGGGGAGCATGGAGTGCTCAGCATAATAAGCTGATCCTAGAAGTCCTAATTCCTCTCCAGAAAATGCCATGAACAGCATACCGCGCATTTCCTGCGGTCGGGATGCAAAGTAGCGTGCCAGTTCCATCACACCTGCCGAACCGGAAGCATTGTCGTCGGCCCCTGGATGAATCTTTCCTTTCGGATTCGCATCGAGCGAGAACTGATCGCCCATCCCTAAATGATCGTAGTGGG
>JAYWBH010000069.1:0-2532 GCA_043781815.1 Bryobacterales bacterium
GGAACCTTCAAACCAATCAGTTAGTGTATGTGGTGGTTGGCAAAACTTCAGAATTCGGCAGGCCGTTGACGGAGATGAACTTGCCCATCAACCCCATTGATCTTACAATTCCAGAACCCAAAGGTAAATCCAAAGCAGCAACAGACACCACCGTTCAGGCGAAGCAACTGCTGGCACGCGCGCAACAGGCAATGGGCGGCGCCGATGCCCTGGCTGCGATCAAGGACATCACCTGGAACTCCGAAATGAACATGGGCGGTGCGCTTCTTAAATCGAAGAATTTCTTTATCGCACCCAATCAATTGCGTCAGGAACAGGAACTCCCCATGGGCAAAGCAACTGTTTATTCCGACGGAGCCAGTGGATGGATGAAAACATCGCAAGGCATAATTCCATTGCCGCCGCAGTTCTTAACCCAGGTAAAAGTCCAGACCATGAAAATTCTGCCAGGGTTGCTATTAAGCGACCGCATGGCTGGACGTACCTTTACTCTGCTTGATGCGAACACATTGGAAATCACAGAACCGGGAAGTCCTTCCATGAAATTGCGCATCAATGCCGTGACAGGCTTTCCTGACAAGATCAGCTATACGATGACGGGGATGACAGGGACGATTGAAATTGAAGAGGAATTAGAGGATTTTCGCGACGTCGGCGGCGGCGTGAAAATGTACTTGAAACAGAGCATTCTACAATCGGGTCAGAAGTCAACTTCCACCTTTAAGGATTATAAAATCAACAGCGGGTTAACCAAGGAGTCGCTAAGCGCTAAGCCATGAAGGTTGCCTGCTTCCTACTCATATTTTCATTCAGCGTATCGGCTGAAGAGACGGCAATTCAAAAGCGCGGAAGGGCCATTGTGGACTCGGCTTTGGCAGCATTGGGCGGTCCGGCATTTCTTTCTATGAATGACCGCACGGAAGAAGGACGGTTGTATTCGTTCCATCGCGAAAAAGTATCCGGAGCAGCGCGGGCAGCGCTTTTCACACACTATTTGCAAAATCCGCAACCGACTACAATTGGATTTTTCGGACTGCGTGAACGTCAATCTTTCCTTGATAAGAAGCTGAAAGAAGAGCGCGCAATTCTATTCACTGAGTTGGATGGGTACGACTTGAATTACCGCGGCGCCACCCCCATCACCAAAGAGATTTACGACCGTTATCGCGATTCCACACTACGCAACATCTTCTACATCCTCCGTCAGCGGCGCCAAGAAAAGGGTATGATTTTCGAGTTCCGTGAAACCAGCACCCTAGACAATCTACCCGTGGAAGTGGTGGATATCACCGACGATGAGAATCGTGTCATCAAAGTGTACTTTCATTTATCGAGCCATCTGCCGGTTCGCCAAATTTACAACCGTCGCAACCTTGAGACGCGCGAAGTGAATGAGGAGATTTCTATGTTCTCAAAATATCGCGACGTTGGAGGCGGCGTTATGTGGCCGTTCAGCATCGTGCGCCATCGCAATGGTGAAAAGATCTTCGAGCTGTTTTCGGACTCCGTAAAGATCAACCAGAAGATCGCCGAAAGTCAATTTATGTTGCCAGCGGGAGCGAAGGTCTTAAAGAATGGAAGGCAATAGTGGCACTGTTAAATCTTCTGTTGCTTCCACCGACCCCGCTTGAATAAATAAAGACTCATCAGCGCCACGGCACACTGAGCCACAAAAATCCCAATAAACAGGCCTCGTTCAGCCAACGCCGTCTTTTGGGATAGCGTCCAGGCCAGTGGAATCTGAATCACCCAGAACGCCACAAAGTTCACCAGCGTGGGCGTGCGCGTATCTCCTGCCCCATTGAACGCCTGCATCATCGTCATGCCAAATCCCACCAACGGATAGGCATAGCAAATGAATCGTAAGCAATCGGAACCAACGGAAATCACGTGCGGGTCACTGCTGAAAATACCCAAAACGCGTTCCGCAAAAATGATATAAAACAACGCCAGGCTGGAGAGAAATACAGAATTGATTTTGCCGGCAGTCCACACAGCAGCCTCGGCCCGCTCCGGTTTTTTCGCGCCTAAACATTGGCCCACCAGCGTCGCCGCTGCATTGCAGAATCCCCACGATGGCAGTATGGAAAATATAATCACCCGGATGGCCAGCGTGTATCCCGCCAGTGCAGGTGAACCGAAAGTGGCCGCAATGCGCGCCATGCCTGTCCAACTGGCCGTACTGATGAGAATTTGCAGCATGCCGTTTAGAGAGATTCGAAACAGCCGCCACATCAAAGGAAAATCAAAAGTGAATTGCGACGCCACAATGTGAATGCGACTCCGTCCACTGGTCAGCGCCCAAAATTGATAGGCCACGCCACAGCCGCGCCCCACCAGCGTCCCCACTGCCGACCCCATCACACCCATTGCCGGAAACGGTCCAATGCCAAAGATCAGCAGCGGGTTCAGCACCAGGTTGATTCCGTTGGCTAGCAACAGCACACGCATGGAAATCGCCGCATCGCCCGCACCGCGGAACACAGCATTCAATAGGAATAGATAGACAACAACAATCGATCCGCCCAGGAT
>JAYWBH010000070.1:0-2529 GCA_043781815.1 Bryobacterales bacterium
CCCGCGCCGCCTGTTTGGCAATGGCCCTGTAATCGCGCGAATAGGCTTCCGACATATCAGGAAAGCGCGGACCCAGCGAATCATCATTAGGACCAAGCAACGGGTTCGCCCCTTGCAGATTAATGTGATCACTAATCAGCACCAGCGCGCCTTGCGAATATTCTTTGTTGATCCCACCAGCGGCATTGGTGAGCAGTAGAGATTTCACACCCAGCTTGCCCAGCACGCGCACTGCAAAGGTCACCTGGGCCATGTTGTAGCCTTCGTATAAATGGGCCCTGCCTGCCTGCACGGCCACTACGGTATCGCCAATTTTTCCGATGACCAACTTGCCCGCATGACCAATTGCGGTGGATACAGGCCAGCCAGGAATTTGATCGTAAGGAATCTCCACTGCGTCTTCTAATTCACTGGCAAACGCACCCAGTCCACTCCCCAGAACAACTCCAACGCTTGGCACCAAATGGGTACGGTTCTGAATGGCAGAAACTGCTTGATTCCAACTCATGCTTCCTCCAGTCTAAAGCAGCATTCCGGCAATTGCAGCCGACATGAAATTGGCCAGCGTCCCAGCGGCCATCGCGCGCAGTCCCAACCGTGCCAAATCACTTTTGCGCGATGGTGCCAGTGCACCAATTCCACCCACCTGAATGGCGATGGAAGAAATATTGGCGAATCCGCAAAGGGCATAGGTGGCAATCACAAACGACTTGTGATCCAGCGTTTCTTTCATTGGCCCCAACTTCAGAAACGCCACAAATTCGTTCAGCACCAGGCGAGTCCCCAATAGATTTCCAATCGCTTCGGAATCCTTCCACGATACGCCTAGACAGACTGCGATTGGGGCGAACACATAGCCCAGAATTTGTTCCAAAGATCCTGGAATCCAATGTAGGAAGGAAACAGAATGAATGGCCCCCAACATGCCGTTCACCATGGCAATCAAAGCCAGAAAGGCAATCAGCATGCCGCCAATGTTAATGGCCAGTTGCAACCCATCGGCGGCACCACGGGCAGCCGCGTCAATCACGTTGACTCCGGGCGCTTCTACTTCAATTTTTACTTCGCCTGCAGTGGCAGGAACTTCGGTTTCAGGAATCAGCATTTTCGATAGCATGATGGTGGCCGGCGCGGTCATGATCACGGCGGTCAGCAAGTGCTGAATTTCCACACCGGCAATTTTCACGTAAGCAGCCATCACTGCACCCGATACGTGGGCCATGCCGCTGGTCATAATGGTGAACAGCTCACTGCGTGTCAGGCCTGCCAGGAACGGTCGAATGGTGAGTGGTGCCTCTGTCTGTCCCATAAAGATGCTGGCCGCGACGCACGTGGATTCCGCCCCACTAGCCCCCATCACCCGTCGCATACCAATCGCCATCATGCGGATGATCACCTGCATCACGCCGAAGTAGTAAAGAATGGCAAACAACGAAGCAATAAAAATCACGATTGGCAAAACCTGAAAGGCAAAGACAACTCCAAACTGCCCGGTCTTGGTCCCCAAAGGACCGAATAAAAATTTACTTCCTTCTTCGGCATAATCCAGCAACGCGTTCACCGCGACGCTTGCCCCTTGAAATACCATGCCGAAATTAGTCTTCAAAACCAGGAAGGCAAATCCGAATTGCAGGCCCAGTCCCCATAGAATCAACTTGGGTTTAATGGCCGCCCGGTTGGAGGAAAAGAAGTAAGCACCGCTTACGATCAGAAAAAGGCCGATCAGCCCAGTGAATCGTTCCATAAGGCCATTAGTATACGTTAAACGGTGATTCCCAAATTGTGCAAAGTACATTCACAAGTGATTTAACAAATAAAATTTCCATCAATTGAATGACTTGCACAACCGTGCCGTTGCCACAATAATTTTGCGTGTTGTACATTGCAGGCAGGAAGACAAACCGCTGGCCAGCGAACTTCCCAACAAAAGTCCGCGCGGTATTCATACAGATCGCCGGTTGTTCAACTCAGCTCGACTATCTTCTGTAAAGGTGGGTAGTAAGAAACGAAAGTTGAACAGCCGGCATTCTTTTAACTAAAAACCCAAGGTAGAAGTGTGTCTGCTGCCCAGCCGAATTGCACCGTTACCCCAAGCCGTATGCCGACCCACTCCAGTCCATTCGGCAGCCATCAGTAACGGCAGTAAATCATCTAACATCCCTTCGTAGTGCGCGCTTCCAACAAAGCCCCCAAGACCATGGATTTGCCCTGTTCGGGAAGACTGGCGGTCTATATCCACTACTTGAACATCGCAATGAACCATTTTGATGCGCCCTGCTTTTTCGGAAATTTGTTTGTAATCCCACGGCGGTGCGCCTTCGCCGTAGAAGAGCGAGAGGGCTGCAATTCGATCGCGGATGCGGCTGATCAACGCCGGGAAGTCTGGTTGGCGCAGCACCTGGTGTTGGCTCTTCAATTCCAATGGCGTAATAAATTCAACCGTTACCTCTTGGCACGGTCGCCCAAGTAAAGCAATGTTCACGGGGATAACTTCCATCCACATCAGTTCCATGCGCTCAAACGATGCCA
>JAYWBH010000071.1:0-7793 GCA_043781815.1 Bryobacterales bacterium
GCCTGCACTTGTTGCGACAATCCGGCATAGGCCCCAACGCGAACCTTTTCCAGGTCCAGAATGCGCGTATCCACCTTGTCCAGTGATTCCCGAATGGGCCGCATTACTTCCACAATTGCGTTCTGCCGAATCTCTAAGTCTCCCTTAGCCGATTCCTGAAAGCGCGATAGTGTCTGATGCGCCAGGTCCAAAAATGTTTGGTTGTTATTTGTTAAAGCATCCGCCGCCAACGCCTGAAAGTTGGCCATCAACTTTGTGTGGGAATCCTCAAACGCCTGCCCTTTTTCTGATGAATTCGTTTTGGCTGCATCCAGCCGTGCAGCAAGGTCCGCCGCTGTCGATCGCAAAGACGAGTTGGCTTCATTCAACTGCTGGGCGTTGATTTTCTCCGCACGAAGTTGCGTATCAAGGGTAGTGACTTGTGCATCCCAGGCCGTGTTCGCTGAATCCAGCCGTGCGGCAAGGTCTGCCGCTGTCGATCGCAAGGAGGAGTTGGCTTCGCCCAACTGCTGGGCGTTGATTTTCTCCGCAAGAAGTTGCGTATCGAGGGTAGAGATTTGTGAATCCCTGGCCCGCAACCGCTCACACAGCGGAGCCATGGCCGCAGTGGCCCGCAGGCGCATCACAAGGTAGACAACGACGGATCCAAACAACAGACTAGCGAACGCCAGAATGAATTCCATAAAACGAAAATTAGTCCTTCTGTTTTATTGTAGCGTGATGATTCACCGGTCCTGACCCATGCCCCAGGCCAGGGTTGGTACGGATTGCTTCGGCAATAAACAACTTGGCCGCACGTACAGCATGTTCCAATTCCTGCCCACCGGCAAGGGCTGCCGTAATGGCTGCGGAATACGTGCAGCCAGTGCCGTGCGTATGGTTCGTGTCGGTACGTTCCGCTTCCAGAATCAGAAAGCCTTTGGAACTCAGCAGCACATCGGTCGCGCTGCCAATCAGGTGACCACCCTTCACCAGCACCGCTTTGCAACCGAACGATAAAATTCGTTCCGCCGCACGTTTCATGGAATCAATGGAATCCACTGTAAATCCTGCCAATAGCGATGCTTCATGCAGGTTCGGTGTAACTAATGCGGCGCAGGGTAACAGTTGCTGCACCAGCACTTCTCGCGCGTCTTCGGCGATTAAGGAGGCCCCGTGCTTGGAAATCATCACCGGGTCCACAATCAATGGGATCAACGGATGCCTACTCCAAACCTGTGCCACCGTTTCGATGATGGCGGCATTGCCTAATGCTCCGGTTTTGGCTGCTTGGGCAGGCATATCTTCCAACACCGCTTCCAATTGCAGGCGCACCAATGCCGGATCAAGACAATCCACCCGGCTCACTTTGACCGTATTTTGAACCGTCAGCAGCGTGATTACGGCCTGCCCATAGACTCCAAACTGGTGAAATGTTTTCAGGTCGGCCTGAATTCCCGCACCACCGCTAGGATCTGAACCGGCAATACTCAGTGCGACGGGAATCATTGCAACCTGATCCGGTCCGTCTTGGTGATGGCAATCGAATTGGCCATTTGTACAGAAACAGCGGAGATAGCGGAGGGGTCGCCAGTGAAGGGGAACACTGCTTTCAATTCGAAGATTCCCCCGGCTTTACTCTGCGCAAATAAAGATTGAAACTGATCCTGCAACAGGCCCTTGCTATAGGCCCCTTCGGGCAAGGCAACGTCATTGCGGTCGTAAAAAGTGAAGAACACTTCGCGGCCAGCGGTACGTGTATTGTCGAATCCGGAGATCACTACTTCCAGTGTAGATGGCGCGCGGACGGCCCGGGCGGAATCAATTTGGATGCCCATTGGGGCTAGCGTTAGAGAAAAATAGTCTGACCGATTGGCCACGCGAAACGATAACGTGCCGGACCATGCCGTGGTCCCCGTCTGCAAGATCACTGAGGAGGAGGAACCAAATTGCGCGTTGCGCATTCCCTTGCGCACTTCAAAAGAAATGGACTGCTTTCCACTGGGCAGAAATTGAATTGCCTGATCAAAGCCCAAGCTATTCGTCAGCAGACTCAAGGAAAGATTTCCAGTGGCGTCGGCAGGTGGGTCCTGATCAAAAACAATGGAAATCGCCGCCTGGTTGCCGCTGCGTAACGCGGCGCTATTCACCACAAATCGACCGATAGGTAACATTGGATCAATGAATTTCGCAGTCAGGACTAACTGCCGGTTCCCAACAATAAGCATGGCAGAACGGTCAGCAGCGGCATCCGATGTCGCTTCGACGCGAAAGGGAACGACCCCTCCGGCGGCGATGGCGGTGGGCAAAGGTATTGCGAAAATCAGTTGAAACCCTTCGCCTCGAATGCTGATTGGGGGCACGGCCAGGGATTGGCTGCCGGGATTTTCCAGACTGAAATCGCGCTGTGAAATACGCCCAGCCGGGGTGGGACCAAATTCCACCAATGCATCTGCACTCAAAATGGAACGAGCCATGCTAGTGACATCCGCCAGCACCAAACCCTCACTCACCGTTGCCAATAACAGTGTGGACCAATCATTCAAAATCACCGAAGCACTATATTTTCCGGGTGCCGCAGCTTGAAAGCGAACTGTCACGTTTTGCGATTGACCGGCAGCCAAGTTGAAGGGCAAGGCAATCGCCGGGGTAATCGCAAAGCCCGTACCCAGAACAGATATTGTTGTGATCTTTAACGGCGTGGTTCCTACGTTATTCAAGGTGAAAGTTGACGACCGCACATCGCCCGATGGGGCACTTCCTAAATCCACCAAAGCACGCAGAGGAACGCCGCCGTATAACACCTGCAGTTGCGCCTGCAATGGCACTGCAAGAAGCAGGATTAGAAGAATTGTTCGCAATCTACTTTCCCTCCGGTAATAAAAATAATCCTTCTTTGCCAGGAGTGAGTCGCAAAACTGAGCCACCCAGATGAATCCATTCCTCGTTGATCCATTCCACTATCGAAGGAGGCGTGTCGCATGGAAAGGACAAGTCGCCCAGGCCAAGCGCCCCATCGGAGAAACGAAGAATTCGACCGCCACTTACCAGTAGTGTCCCTTCGGCCGCTGCCGAAACGTTGCCCGCACTAACAACTACCAGTGCATCCTGACGACGCACAATCGCCAACCAGCCGTTATCTGCGCCAACTCCAATGGACACCACTTGTCCCTCAATATGGAAGGGAATTGGCAGCAGTGCCTGACTGTTCCATTGCAGCAGTTCACCGCTTTCCACCAAATAGGCAAACGCCGCAGCACCATTCGATTGAAAGGCAAACAAGGCTGCCCCGGCGATTGTAGGGATTTCCCAACTCACCGTGCCTTCAAAAATCTTTAAGGAACGGGCAGTTTTTATGAATCCAGCACGACGGGAAAATCCAGCGCTAATCACTGCTTCCGAACCGGGTTCAGGTGCTGGTTCAGAAAGCAGCAAGCTCCCGCTGACCCCACACAGGTCACGCAGGGTTCCTGAAGGATCGACTAATTTGCCGAGGCATGGAATTGTGATGGAACTCTGTGCGGAACAAATGGCGGTGAATGCCATGATCCAAGTCATGATTGTGCAAAGTATGGCCATCACGGTTTCCCCACAATCAACACTGGAGCTCCCAGGGAAAATCCCGGTTGTGTCACCGGCGATGCGCTCAACGTTGGCTGCCCAACCACCACCACTGCATTTGGGGATCGACTCAGCCCGGTGGCCGCAACCACCCCACCAGCAGCCGCACCAGCGATGAGCGCGGTGAGGGTCAACCACTTGATTCTGGATCTGGGACTGACTGCAGCCGCTTCACGACTGGAATCTGCCTGGGCCTTGCGCGCTTCCTGCGATCCACCCGCTTCCCTAACGTAAAGGGACGTCACCGTGCCCGCCCGGGCCTCGCCCTTGGCGGCAGTAATTCGCATCTCCACCGGCCCTGGCATCTTGCTCCACTCAACGCCCCACACCACCGCCCGCCCATCGGCATTGCTGATAACCAATTCCGATCGCAAACCATTTCCAAAATTGCCGGTAGCGCCCTGTTCCGGTAGTCGAAAACTTACTGCCACACCGTCCACAGGCTTGCCGATTTCGTCGGTAATTTGCACCACTAAAGGTCGAATCGCGCGAGTTGAGGCAGAATGCACACTGCCCTCCCCTTCCAGGATTCTGATCTGGAGGATGGCCACCGCTGAGGGTGAGAAATTTTCTGAGGGATCCAATCCGGCAGACGCCGAAAATGCCAACGCACTGCACGTGAACACGGCAGTGGCGGCCCTCCACAAGAGGGCTGTCATAAAAAGAATTTTAGGCGACGCGCAGAAGAACGGTAGTTATGTTGTCCGGTCCGCCAGCTTGTTTAGCCTTCTCTATAAGAGTCGCTGCTTGCTGACTTAATTCTCCACCGGATTTCAAAATATTTTCAATTTCCTGATCGGAGATCACGCCGTGCAAGCCATCGCTGCACAAAAGGAACACCATACCCTCTTCCAGTTCAATGGTAGAAGAATGAATTCTTACCGGCTCACTGACGCCAATGGCCATGGTCAAAACGTGACGCATGGGGTGGCGCTTTAACTGCTCATCTTCCAAGCCCAATCGACGTCCAATTTCGTTAACCCACGTTTGATCTTCAGTTATCGCCCGTAACAAACCTTTATGATACAAATATGCGCGGGAATCACCGACGCTGGCCACATAAGCTTTGGTCCCGTTTCCCAACAACGCTACCAGGGTAGTGCCCATGCCTTCCAGCCGGAAATCACTGCGCGATGCGTTCAGGACTTCCCTGTTGGCCTGCTCAAACGCATCGGTAAGAACAGATTCCGCAGCCTGAGAAATTCTGGATATGACGGATTCCACTGTGGTTGCAGCCAGTTGCGAAGCTTGTTCGCCAGCCTGCGCCCCACCCATGCCGTCGGCCACCAGGAAAAGTTTAGACGATTCGGCAATGAGGAAACAGTCCTCGTTATTTTCGCGTACGCAACCAGCGTCACTTAGTCCAAAGGCTTCTAGCATCAGCTCAACTCCATCATAAACCGAATTCTACATGGCATATCGTAAAAATGAATTAACCCTGTCAATCACAATTCAAAACTAGGGACATTTTTTTTCAGGAGTGGGCATAAAACCTGAGGGGGGACTCTTCTTATCGTAGCTTACCGCAATTTTACGGTTGCTTGGGGTGAAATTAAAGGTCTCCAACAGGGAATACTTTTGCAGAAACTGGCATTCTGAATTAAGTTTAACTTTTAGTACTTCGGCACAGTTGGGTCTACCTGATCGCTCCAGAGCCCAATGCCGCCGGTCATGTTCTTGACATTCTTAAACCCGGCTTCGCGCAGCATCACACACGCTTTGGCACTCCGTCCGCCACCTTTGCAATGCATCACGTAATCGGCTGTCGGATCCAGTTCACTCAACCGCTTGGGCAGGTCGCCTAACGGAATCAACTTTGCGGTGGGAATGTTGCAGATCTGGTATTCATTGGGTTCCCGCACGTCAATCAGAATGAAATTGTCACCCCGGTCCATGCGTTCTTTCACTTCTTTGGGAGATACGTCGGTCATCTTGGTTTCCTCGGCAGTCGGCTTCGGGGCTTCCTGTGGAATGCCACAGAATTGTTGATAATCAATCAGCTTGGTGATAGTGCGATGGTCGCCGCAAATGGGACACTCCGGATTCCGCCGCAACTTCAACTCACGGAACTTCATGTGCAACGCGTCGTATAAAAGCAGTCGGCCTTTGAGCGTTGTTCCCTTCCCCAACAGCAGCTTCACAACTTCCGTTGCTTGAATTACGCCGATGATGCCCGGCAGAATTCCCAACACTCCACCTTCCGCGCAACTTGGCACCAAACCAGGGGGCGGTGGTTCAGGATACAGGCAGCGGTAGCAAGGCCCATCTTCATAGCCGAACACACTGGCTTGCCCTTCGAACCGGAAAATAGATCCGTAAGCATTCGGTATGCCCAATAGCACGCAGGCATCGTTGACAAGGTAGCGCGTCGGAAAATTATCGGTGCCGTCGGCCACAACATCATAACCTTTGAGGATGTCCATGGCATTCTCGCTGGTCAGCGCCGTATCGTACTTCACGATTTCCAAGTACGGATTAATATCCAGCATGGATTCAGCGGCTGAATCCAGCTTCTTACGACCCACGTCTTTGGTGCCGTGAATGATCTGCCGTTGCAGGTTAGAAAAATCGACAACATCGAAATCCACTAGACCGATTTTGCCAATACCAGCCGCAGCCAGATAGAGTCCTAGAGGCGCACCCAGTCCGCCAGTGCCTACCAGCAGAACACTGGAATTCTTCAGCTTCACTTGGCCTTCCATACCAACTTCGGGCAGGATCAAGTGGCGGCTGTAGCGCTGAATCTCTTCGGGGAGAAGCTGCTTTTGCATCTAACGGCCTCCGGCAATGCTCGGGACAATGGAAATGGTATCGCCATCGGAAAGCGGCGTGGCCTCTTTCTTGATGTAGCGGATATCTTCATCGTTCAAATAAATGTTGACGAAGCTACGCAGTTTTCCTTCATCGTTATAAAGGTGCTTTTTCAATTCCGAGTGGGCGGCGGTAAGCGCATTAAGCGCCTCGCCGACGGTGGAACCGGTCACTTCAACGGTGTCTTTTTTGTCAACGAATTGACGCAATGGTGTGGGGATAAGAATCTTAGTCATAAAATCAATACTTCAGCTCTTCTAATATTTCAGTTCTTCTTTGGGTGCTTCGGTTTGTTCGGCGTTGGGCAAAAATGAATTTGCATGATGGAACTGGCCCTTGTAAATGGAGAGCACAACGAAAGAGTACCAGGGGCAGGAATTTTTCAAATCAGTTTCCGAAAAGTAAGCATCGCAATCAGGGTGGGAATGGAAAATGCCGATGAGGTCCATGCCCCGGCTACGAGCTTCACGGTCGGCCTTGAGCAGATCTTCAGGCCGCAATTCGTAGCGCTCATGCTGGACGCCGGTGAAGGCATTTTCGATTACCACGCCGACCTTGACGGTCTTTGTATCGCCATCAATGGTGCCAAGCATAGCCCCGCAGCATTCGTTCGGGTAAGTGGCCTGAGCATGGGACACCATGACCTGCCACGCTTCTGGTTGAATTTGGATCATTCGGAACTTTCATTTTAGCGCAGTGGACGGGGGAGGGGATTGGATGGGGGGTGGTGGACCGGAACTGAACCTGGAGCCTGTCGGAGATGCCGACGATGCATCGAAGTGCATTGCGGCCCCCCCTGCGGAATCCCCCAGCGAAACTTCCCAGATCGGGACTTCGGGACAATGCATGTCACATGTCTGGAAAAGGGTCGTTTGCTGCAACGCCGCGTAGACGCTCGACGAAAGAAGGTGATTTAGTTTTTGGGACTGCAACACCTGCGAACGTAATATTCTTTTGGGAGCGCCAACCGAGGTTGACGTGCTAGAAAGGGAAGCATGATTGGCGAAGCTATGAAATGGTGGTTGAAGCATGGACCTGGAGGGCCGGGCGGCACGGCACGACAGCAAGCTAGATTGTACAAGAAGTTGAAGGCCGCGAGACCTTCGGCAACTGATAAGCAAGTCCTCGAATACATGCGAATGACTAGAATGGCCGTTGCTGAAAAGACGGGCAAAGGTGATGACTACCGTGCTGTATTTGGTGATTATCACGCCGATCTTGAAAAATTCCACGCTGAAGTTCATACGATTCGCGACCTGATCATCAAAGTCATTACTGCCGAGACTTCCTCAGCGGTCACCCAAAAGCGGCCATTGATGGTCACCTGAAAACCGGCCAATAGAAAGCAAGCCAGGACATTGAATCCGACGGAGCTAAACTCC
>JAYWBH010000072.1:0-7780 GCA_043781815.1 Bryobacterales bacterium
CTCCATGGCGGGCAAGTATCCCTTAGCTTCCTCGAAAAATCCTTCCAATATTTCTTGGTCCAAAACTTGGCCTCGCTTCCATTTATCGAACACTCGTCATTTACTAAAGCCGCACTAAAGCCGCAGTCAGCATGAAGTAGCGGGCGTCCCGACGCCCGCCCAGGGATAGACTAATTTCCTACCGGTTGTTCTGCGCCTTCCGGTAGTCGGAACCGGCTTACAGAATGATTCAGCTCCGATGCCAGTGCCGCCAAACGTCGGATGGAACCCGCCGAATCACGCACCCCCTGTGCTGTTTCCAAAGTGACTTGAGAAATATTGGTCACATTGCGCGACACGTTTTCCGAACCCGATGCCTGTTGTTGCGCTGCTCGCGAAATGGATTGCACCAGGTCAGCAATTTTCTGAGAAACTCGTTCCAGCTCCATCAGTTTCTGCCCAGCTTCATTGGCCAGTTGCGATCCGCCCACCACTTCTCGCGTCGTCTCTTCCATTGCGCTGATCGCTTCATTGGTGTCGCTTTGTACTGATTTGATCAACGTGGTAATGCGCTTGGTCGATTCGGCAGCCCGTTCAGCCAGTCCTTCCACTTCCTCAGCAACCACCGCAAAGCCCTTACCCGCTTCCCCAGCCATTGCCGCTTGAATCGATGCGTTCAACGCCAATATAGAGGTCCGATCGGCAATGTCGCCAATCAACTGCACAATTTCGCCGATCTCCTGGGACGATTCCCCCAGCCGCTTAATCCGCTTGGCTGTTTCCTGCACTTGGCCACGAATCTGGTTCATCCCTTCAATGGTTTTGTTCACCGAATTGGCACCCAGTCGAGCACTGGTCAATGCCTGTTCAGCTACTCCCGCTGCCGTAGTGGCAGTTTCCGACACCTGTTGAATGGACTGCGTCATATCCTGAATGGCCGCCGAAGCCTGTAGTATCTGCGTCGATTGCGATTCTGATCCTCTGGCTAATTCTTCCGTAGTGGCCTGCACTCTTTGGGCCGATTGGGTAACGTCAGCCGTAGTCTTTTGTACTGAAGAAATCAATTGGCGCAATTCGGCAATCATGTAGTTGAAGGAATCGGCAATGGCCCCGGTGACGTCGGCAGTAACTTCGGCTTCCTTGGTCAAATCGCCACTAGCTACCCCGGCCACTTCTTCCAGCAGCTTCATAATACTTTGCTGAATGTTGTCGCGCTCATCGCGACTTTGAATCAGTGCCAGCGTATTATCCAGCATCGAATTCAGAGAGCGGGCCATGCCACCCAGTTCATCGGAAGACTTCACCTCAACGCGTGCCTGATAGTTGCCAATACCGATTTGATGGAACAGTTTGCCAATGGCATCCACCTGCACCGTAATGCCGCGGCTGATAATGTACACCGCCGTTGCCGCCAGCAACAGCACGATCATGGCGAAAGACAACTGAGTCGTTTTATCGCTGTTCAGCCGGTCCACTCGGGCGGCCAGCATTTCGCCTTCCACCTTGGCCGCAGCTTCATACAAGCGGAACAGTGAGTCAATTGTATTGGTGCCCGCCGAGTAGAATTTGGGAGCGTCAATGTTCACCCCGGATCGGATTAATTCGCTATTGGCCAGCGTCAGATAATTATCAGACGCCGTCACTGCATTGGCCGACAAAGCACCCAGCTTTGCTTCCAGGCCAGGGTTATAGCGGACCGCCGATTTCACACTGCGATCCAGGGATTGCACCGAACCTTGAATCTGGGTCACCAGAAACATCAGCCGGGCATGGTCTTCTTGCGTCAACTTTCCCTTAGCCGCGATCCCCGTTCCCAGTCCGCGCAGTTGGCCGACGTAGGCCGACGCCCAGGGCAATCTCGAAAGCAGCGTATCGGCCAGATAGAAGGTATCCAGTTCGGCATCCAGCACCAGGTCGGACTTATCGCCCGCCATTTGTACCAGCCCGATCACTTCGGTCATCAGCCGGTCGTGGGTGTCAAAGGATTCCTTAGACGTCATTTGGGTGGACTTTTGTTGCAAGTCGCGCCATTGGCCCTTCCAGCGGGTCCACACGTCATTGGTTCCAAAGCGGTCGCCATACTTGCTGTTCACTGCATCTACGGAAGCAATGGAGGCGTCAATGCGGCTTTCAATGGCTGGCAACTGCGCCCGCAGGCTTGTGTCGCCATTCAAAATGCCGTTAACCACACCGCTATGCTGCGGTACTTGCTCCAGCAGGGAACGCACGGCGGTTACATATTCCAAGCCGTCCCGTTCATTCGTGGTTGTCGCAATCTGCTTGTTCTGCGACTGAATGAATAAGTAAACCAGCGTAATGATCGGCACGCTCAACAGCGCGCCCACCAAGCTCAGCTTTTGCCACACCTTCAAATTACTAAACATCTGTGCTCCATCCTTTTTTACCTAAACCTGTTTGCTCCCGGCACTGGTCCGGTGTATCCCTTCAAACGGTCAGGCTGCTAGTTCTTGCAATTCGGTTGCTGTAAATACCTTGTCCAAGTCCAGAACGTTTACCTGCTGGCCTTTGTGCTCGCCGCTGCCATTCAGCAATTCGTTCTCTACTGCATTTCCGGAACGCTCTACTCCGCCGGAACGGTCTACTCCAAAAGTGCCCAAGCCACCCAGCGCATCCACAATCAATCCCACTTGGGAATCCGCTGTGGATTTCACTACAATCAGCCGGTTCCCCGCTGTTAGCTCGGTTTCGCCCCACCCTAATAACTGCCGCAAATCAACGATGGGGAGAATATCTCCCCTCAAATTTGTAATCCCTCGCAAGCTGGAAGGCAGGCCCGGGACAAAGGTCACCTGCGGCATGCGATCCGTTTCCAAAACTCTTTGCATGGCAATGCCGTAAGACTTTTCAGCCAGACGGAACACCACAAATCGCTCTGGCGGTCCAAGCTCTTTAATTGGTACTGGTGGAGGTTCGGGTACGACGACGGCTTCTGGCGCCGCTTCAATTACCGCTTCAGGTGCCGTTTCCAGCTCCGCTACACCAACGGCCACTCCCGACAACAACAAGCCCAGCAGATCGTCATCACCAACCAGTGCTTCGTCGTCCAATGACGATTCCTCTGTGGCCTGCAGGATTGCGGGTTCCGAGGATTGTTCCGGTGCTGACGGCAAACAATAGAACTGCATATCGTCGTAGCCATCCACGTCGAAAATAGCGTTGCTCAACTCGTCGCCGACGTCCGATGAATCCTCAGCCAGTTCTGGTTCTTCAAGCGGTACAGCTACCGCAAACGCCTCAGGAATCTGTTCGTCGAAGGAGTATTCATCAAAATCTTCCAACTCGAAATCTTCCAGTGCAAACGTCGACTGCGGAACCACCGCAACAAATTCAGGCTGTTCATCTTCATCCTGAATGGGGATTGCCGCAAACAGCTCCGATAGCGATTCCGGCTCAAGCACGTCCAGTTCCGACTCGACTTCGTGTTGTTGGCCATCGCTGAGATTTTCAATGCTGACACTCAATTGGGCAATTCCAGGGAGCGCCACAATTTCGAGCGTGGTGGGAATGTCTTCAGCAATTTCCAATGAAACGTCGTCCATTGGTACGTCGTCCCATTGTTCCAGCAGCATGGATAGCAGCCCGGACACTGCTTCCGTTTCATTCACCGGTAGGGCTTCAATATTGGTTTCACCGTGCGGGTTAGACATTGTCAATCCTTTACAAAGCGCGTTGAATTGTGGCCAGCAAATCCTGGGCAGCGTAAGGCTTGACGACATATTCGTCAGCACCCTGCTTCATGCCCCAAAAGCGGTCACTTGGCTGATTCTTGCTGGTCACCAGAATCACTTTTGCGCTGCTGGTTTCGCTGGTATTTTTCAAATGGCGACACACCTGGTATCCATTTTTCTTGGGCAAAACGACGTCCAGCAGAACCAGGTCCGGCCGATGCTGCATTGCCTGCTCAATTGCCTGCTCCCCGTCGGTCGCGGTGACGATAATGTACCCGCTGTCAGCCAAGGCAGCCTGCATCAGTTTCATCTCGTTTGGACTATCGTCGACAAGCAATATAGTTTTTGACATCGTGTATAACACTCCCACATAGACGCTCAACAGAAACTGCTGTTACTTACCCGATTCTTTTCTAGGCTTCACGTACTTCTTTAACGAAGCAAGCAAAGTATCTTCCTTAAACGGCTTGGTTAAATAGTCGGTGGCCCCGGCCAGCTTGCCCTTCATCTTGTCGAAGAACCCATCGTTGCCGGAAAGCATCACCACAGGAATGCTCTTCGTATAGGGGTTCTGTTTAATCACCTTGCACACCTGATATCCATCCATGCGCGGCATGGTGATGTCCAACAAAATCAGATGCGGTGTATGGTCGTTCAATAGCGCCAGCGCTTCCATTCCATCGGCTGCTGTAATCACCCGGTAACCATTTCGTTCCAGTGTCAGATTCACAACCTTGCGCACCGTCAAACTATCGTCCACGGCCATCACCAGAGTGCGATTTTCAAGCGTCCTTACGGCCAGCTTCAAAACACCGTCGTTCGGATGCAACTCGTTCGCCTTGCGCAGGTGGCTCAAAGCTTCGGCAGATCGGTTTAGGTTGAGCAGCGCCTTGGCCATACTCATTTGACCTGAAAAACTTTCTTCCGCCGCCAGTTCTCGCCGAATTCTTAAAATGGCTTCTTCCAACAGCGATTCATTCAAACCACGATTAGTGGAAAAAGCGCTTAAGTCTTCCAATACTTGAATGCCACCACAAAGACCACACCGGTCCAGCGGTACTTCCGATTCCGTGCGGCAGAAGGCGCATTGCCAATCCTGCTTGCGCACAACTTC
Source organism: Bryobacterales bacterium (assembly GCA_043781815.1). GTDB lineage: Bacteria > Acidobacteriota > Terriglobia > Bryobacterales > Bryobacteraceae > JANXSF01. The sequence continues at coordinate 4,783 of JAYWBH010000072.1, forward strand.
CGATAACCGTACCAGCTTTGGACCCATATCCTCGCTGCCATTCTGTTCGTATGAAGTTGGCTGCTCCCGAGAAACATGATGCTCGTGAACAACAGGAGCTTCCTCCGTCAAAGCGGTCGAACGTGCTTGCACATTGGATGTGGGAACGGAAAGGTTAGCTTGGCCACTAAACGGGCGTTGGGCGACATACGAATTGTGCCCATTCCCCTGCTGCTGCGCTGGTGGCGGGGGCGGAGCTGTGGTGTCGCGCTTGGGACGGTTTAGCCGATGAACAGCAAGAACATTGAGAGCCTGCGTATTCTTTGGGTTAATTTCAAGGACTCGCTCCAAATGGCTCATCGCTTCTTCAGGAGACTCAGCCAATGCCGCCGACCACATCAGGGCCTGCTCATTCAGCGGCTCCTTGTCATGGATCTCTCGAAGAAGGTTGCGGGCCATGGATTTCTGGCCGAGCTTGGCGGCTGCAACCACCTCCCTCAACAACACACTTGTTTTCATCGCCGACTCACTAGCCACTTTTTGCGCCTCCACTTAGCACGCCCGCTTCTAAAATCTTTCTGTTTTTATCCCGTTAGCCGATGACACAAAGCAGCACGGTATAAAGGTAAAGTCCTGGGTTCCACGCAACCGCTCACAGGCTCTCGAAACCTACCCGAAGCGAACGGTAACACTGGACCAGAACAATTCCTAAATTTTGAATTCAAAGTGTCATCGTCATTAATTTGCAAAGACTTTAGTAAATTTGTTCACGCTAAGGTCTACTCCCATGGTTAGTACATCCACAAGATTGCTTATTCCTACCCTGGAATTCCGGGAGTACCATGGTTTCTATGAGTTCGCGAAGCATTCTTAATCTATCTTTGGCCTTCTTACTGAGTAGTTCCGACGCGCTGGCGCAAACTGCAGATCTGTTAGAGTCTGGGCGAAAAGCGTTCGCCGAAAAATGTTCCGGATGCCATGGGGATGAGGCTGAGGGCAGGGAAATGGGTCCCGGTCTGGCGGGTACGCGCAAGATGCGTGGTCGCACTACGCCACAGATTCGGGGAATCATCCAGCAAGGGATTGTAACTTCGGGCATGCCCGCCTTCCCCCTTCCTGATCAGGAACTGGATGCCTTAGCCGCCTTTGTACGATCTCTCAACCAAACCGGCGCCGAAGGTGTGGCCCCAGGCGACGCTGCGGCTGGTGGCCAATTCTTCTTCGGCAACGGCCAGTGCAACAGTTGCCACATGGTGCAGGGCAGGGGAACGGCCCTTGGGCCAGACCTTTCCAACGTGGGCAGTGAACTGACGGTTGGCGAAATTCGTCAAGTGCTCAAGAATCCCAACCTGCGCATCACGCCCGGTTATGAAATGGTTTCCTTACAATTGAAGAACGGTAAAACGGCCCGTGGTTTTCTGCGAGCCCGCACCAATTTCGACCTCCAACTGCAGGGCACCGACGGGACGTTTTCCACCTTTCAGCAAAGCGACATCGTGGAAATTCGTAAAGAACCAACTCCGATGAAACCCGTCACTGGAACGCCTGATCAGATCCGCGACCTAGTTGCTTTTCTCAGTAGCCTGGGTAAAGCAGGTCCACCCGTTTCAAGCCAGCCTTCAAGCAATCCTGGGATCGCTTTTTCGCGAATTGAGAAACCACTTGAAGGGGACTGGCCAACCTACAATGGCACATTAAATGGCAACCGCTATAGTGCTCTAAAACAAGTCAACACTTCCAATGTGAAACAGCTTTCTGTGAAGTGGATTTTCCCCCTGGAACACTTTGGCCTGGAGATGACGCCGCTGGTTGCCGACGGCGTAATGTACGTCACCGGTCCCAACACGGCAATCGCTTTGGACGCTGTAACCGGACGTCAACTCTGGAAATTTTCGCGTCCCCGAACCGCTGGTCTGATCGGCGATGCCTCCCTTGGAACCAACCGTGGGGTGGCGATCTTAGACGACAAAGTGTTCTTAACCATGGACAATGCCCGCTTAATCGCGCTGAATCGCACCACTGGGAGCCTGATTTGGGACGTCTACATGCCAGATGAGCCCCAGAAATACGGTTCCACAGTGGCCCCACTGGCAGTGAAAGGCATGATTATCGCCGGAGTTTCCGGGGGTGATCGGGGCATCCGCGGCTTTCTTGCCGCTTATAAAGCGTCTACCGGCGAAAGAGTTTGGCGGATTTGGACCATCCCCCTGAATGGTGCTCCCGGTGCCGAAACCTGGCAAGGCTCACCGCCAATTTACGGTGGCGGCGGGACTTGGTTAACGGGGGCTTACGATCCTGTTCTGGACACTTTGTATTGGCCCACTGGGAACCCCTGGCCCGATTCCGACGACAAGGATCGACCCGGTGATAACCTGTTCACGAACTGCATTTTAGCATTAGATCCAGCTACTGGTAAGTTAAAGTGGCACTTTCAGTTTACTCCGCATGATGTTCATGATTGGGATGCAACAGAACCACCAGTTTTGGTGGACACGCAGTATCAGGGGCAATTTCGCAAGCTATTGCTGCATGCTGATCGGAACGGATTCTTCTATGTTTTGGATCGCATGAATGGCAAGGTGTTACTGGCTAAACCGTTCGCCAAGCGGCTGACTTGGACCCAGGGAATCGGCACGGATGGCAGGCCATTGCCTCCTCCAGTTGACCCTACGCCCTTTGATTGTCCTTCCGATGCAGCCAACTGGGATTCAGTGGCGTACAGTCCCGTAACTCGACTTCTTTATGTCCTGACCCTGGAGCAGTGCCGGGCACGTCGTGGTGGAAGTTGGAAGGATCAACCGGTTGAGCCGCCACAAAAGTTTCTGCGGGCAATCCACATTGATAGCGGCGCCTTGGCTTGGGAAATTCCGTTTGCTGGAACCATGTTTCCCAAGACTTGGCCAGGAGTGATGGGAACTGCTGGAGGGCTGCTTTTTTACGCCGATCCCAATGGTACTTTTGCCGCTGCCGACGAACGGACCGGGAAAACGTTGTGGCATTTTCCAACCAACGTTTATAT
>JAYWBH010000073.1:0-21721 GCA_043781815.1 Bryobacterales bacterium
ATACCAGGGCGGTGCGAATGTGATCAGTACTTGACCGTTGGGCGATAAGCATTGCTTCCAAATTGTAAGGATCTTTTCAGCTTCCATGAAATGCTCAAAACTGTTTTGACTGGTAATCACATCGGCAAAGTACAGCGGAGGAACTTGATGTTCAATCCGCATTTTGTCTCCAGCCGGACTCGCCGCTATCAACTCCGCCGCAACCTGGCAATCACAGAGTTCAATTTCCACTCCCAATACTGAGTCCGCGCCTGCTTCAGCCATAGCCACCATTTGAAAGCCTTCCCCGCAGCCGAAATCCATCACGTGGGCATTTTGAATGCGGGTTCGAAAATCGGGTAGAACTTCCAGCCACCTGTCCAAGGCGTGCGGCAAATTCGTGTAGGATCGCGATCCCTCCGCAAAACCATTCGGCCATGGCGCATGACAAAACATCGACATCAGACGGGAAAGAAGCACCGTACTTTTTCGTACCAATCGTTCCTCCCATTTGCACCAAAAGGCTCTGCTCGCAAGGCGCTTTCGATTTTACAGAATAACATTGTTCGCTTGAAATAACCTTTGAAAGCGTGGGCGGCACCTTCCTTCCACTTGCGTCAACCGGCCATGCCCAACGAAAATGGAATATGTCCTCAACTCTCCTCGAAACGCCATCTACCGAAGTGATGGCGAAGTACGAGGCCGTCATCGGCTTGGAAGTGCACGTCCAGTTGGCCACTCGCACTAAGATTTTCTGCGGCTGTGCCACCGGCTTTGGAGCTGCTCCCAATACCAATGTCTGTCCTGTTTGTCTGGGTCTGCCCGGTGCGCTGCCGGTGCTCAATCGTCAAGCAGTGGAACTCGCCATTCGCGCTGGCCTGGCCCTGAATTGTGCCGTGCGACCCAAGTCTATCTTTTCCCGCAAGAACTACTTTTATCCCGATCTGCCTAAGGGCTACCAAATTTCGCAATACGATAAGCCCGTGGCCGAGCATGGTTTTGTGGACATTGTTTTAGACTCTGGTGTGAAGCGCATCGGCGTCACCCGCGCCCACATGGAAGATGATGCCGGTAAGAGTATGCACGACGGGCATCGCGATTCAGACCGCTATACTTACGTGGACCTCAACCGTTCCGGCACTCCGCTGATTGAAATTGTCAGCGAGCCCGACATGCGCTCTTCCGATGAAGCCTATGCTTATCTCACAGAAATAAAGCAGGCCATGCAGTTCACCGAAGTCTCTACTTGCGACATGGAAAAAGGCCACCTGCGTTGCGACGCAAATGTTTCCGTCCGCTTGTGGGGCGCACCGCAGTTCGGCACCAAGGTGGAAGTGAAGAACGTCAATTCATTTCGCTTCCTAAAGATGGCTGTTGATTTTGAGATTCAGCGCCAGATAGGGGTTATTGAAGCCGGCGGAACCGTTCAGCAGGAAACCAGACTGTTCAACTCCGATACGTTGGAAACCGTCAGCATGCGCAGCAAGGAAATGGCTCATGATTACCGCTATTTCCCTGAGCCCGATTTAGTGCCGTTGGAGATTAGCGACACATGGCTGAACCGTGTGAAATCAGAAATGCCAGAGCTGCCCACCCTGCGTCGCAAGCGTTTTGAAACTGAGTTTGGGCTGAATGAATACGATTCCGGAGTACTCACACAAACTCGCGAAATTGCCGATTACTACGAACGCGCCGCCAAAGCATCCACCGATCCGAAAGGTGCTGCCAATTGGGTGATGGGTGACCTGGCTGCCATGCTCAAAGCCGAAGATAAAGAAATTCACGAATCGCCACTGACTCCTGAAAACCTGGGTGAATTGGTGACCCTTATCGGCAAGGGAGATTTGTCAGGAAAGCTGGCCAAAGACATCTTCCCGAAAATGTTCGCCACCGGGGATTCCGCGCAAGTGATCATGGATCGTGAAGGGCTGCGTCAAATCAGCGATACAGGTGCTTTGGAAAAAATCATTGACGAAGTGTTAGCAGCTAATCCCAAACAAGTGGAACAGTACAAAAGCGGCAAGACAACAGTCATTGGATTTTTGGTCGGTGCGGTCATGAAAGCATCTCGCGGACAGGCTGCCCCTGGGGCTGTAAATGATTTACTGAAAGCCAAACTTTTGTAGATAACTCCCAGTTGAACGAACTATAATCCATCCAAGGGGTTTTCAAAATGAATCCGGCACTCGAAATGATATTTCGTTAGTTGTCATTCAAGGTCCAGTGAGTAACGAACTAACTATTGCAGTGCAAAACTAAAAACATGAAACTTACTCGACGCACAGCCCTTGAAGCGATTGCTTCAGCAACCCTTTCCCCTGTTGCCTTGGCCCAAACGGCAAGTATCGCTGTCGGCGCCGTTCCGCTGCATTGGTTGGGAAATGAGGCTCCGCCGCTTGCAACCGGTGTCAGTTGGGGGGTTCCATGGTCTAAAGGTACGGTCCCCAAAGGCGCTTCGTTCACTTTAACTGCATCAGGCAAGAGCTATGACACGCAACATTGGCCATTGGCTTATTGGCCCGATGGCTCATTGAAATGGAGTGGATTCGCAGCGGTTACGGACCCCAACGCGGTGGGACCCTTTACGCTGACCCGTACCACAAGCCCAGCAAAAGCCACCATAAAGGTCACTGAATCGGCCACGCTTGTTTTGGTTGATACCGGCAAGTTACAGTGCAGCATCCCCAAGCAAGGTCCTGATTTTCTAACTTCACTTACCATTGATGGGCGCGAAGTTACTCGCAGTGCCTCCTTAATGGCTACCTTGGAAGATCGTTCCCAACTTGAAATCAACCGCACCGTCCGCTGGGAAGATTTCACAAGTCTTACTCGCAAAGTCACCGTGGAACAAAGCGGTCCGGTGCGCGCCACGGTGAAGATTGAAGGTGTTCACAAAGCCAACCAAGGCCCGCGTGAATGGCTGCCGTTCACGATCCGACTGTATTTTTACGGCGGTCAGGAAACCATTCGTCTGGTGCATACTTTCATCTTTGATGGCGATGACCAAAAAGACTTTATCAGTGGCCTGGGCCTGACTTTCGCCGTTCCCCTGCGCGAGCAGATGCATAATCGTCATGTCCGTTTTAGTGGTGAAGGCATGGGCTTGTGGGCTGAACCACTGCAGCCCCTTACTGGTCGCAGACCGCTTATGAAGGATGGGCGCGACGTTTATCCTGATCAACTTGCTGGCAAACGAATTCCAAACCAGGACCAATTCGACCAGCGGAGTCAGGAGTTACTCAAAGATTGGGCCGTATGGGATTCCTATAAGTTAGTGCAATCTTCCGCCGATGGGTTTGTCATTCAAAAACGTACTAACTCAAAAAGTTGTTGGTTGCATGCCGCAGCAGGTCAGCGCGCTAGCGGGCTTGCATTTGCCGGTGATGTTAGTGGTGGGCTTGCCGTTGGAGTGAAGAACTTTTGGCAATCACACCCTGCGTCGCTTGAAGTAGCCGACGCAACAACGGACTTGGCAAAGTTGAAAGTATGGCTATGGTCCCCTGAAACCCCGGCCATGGATTTGCGCCATTACGACACGAAGGCGCACGGTCTTGATTCCAGCTATGAAGACGTGCAGGAAGGTTTCAGCACGGCCCACGGCGTGGCCCGCACCAGTGAACTGACACTGTTCCCCAGCGCCCTTGTCCCCACCAAAACCGAAACCGCCCAGCAGGCCCATGCCGCTTGTTCTCCCGCCGTGTTGTTGGCAACTCCGGAGTATCTGCACTCTGTGCACGCCTTTGGGATTTGGAGCTTGCCCAACCGTTCCACCGCTGCCCGGCGCACCGTTGAAGATCAATTGGACGCAGGGCTTGCTCTGTATAAAAAGGAAGTGGAACAACGCCATTGGTATGGCTTCTGGGACTTTGGCGACGTTATGCACGCCTACGATTCAGCGCGGCACACGTGGCGATACGACATTGGCGGCTTTGCTTGGGACAACACCGAACTGGGCACCGACATGTGGCTTTGGTATAGCTTTCTTCGCACTGGCCGTGCCGATGTTTTCCGCATGGCCGAAGCGATGACGCGCCACACCAGTGAAGTGGATACGTATCATCTGGGGCGCTTTGCGGGCCTCGGTTCCCGTCACAATGTTCGCCACTGGGGTTGTGGGGCAAAGGAAGCTCGCATCAGTCAGGCTGCTTACCGTCGCTTTCATTATTACCTCACCACCGATGAACGCACGGGGGACGTGATTCATGAATCGACAGATTCCGATTTCAAAGCCACAGAAATCGACCCCATGCGTTTGGCAGCACCGCAGGTGGGTCCGAAAAAGTATCCAGGCCGTGTGCGCGGTGGGCCAGATTGGCTGGCCTTTGCTGGCAATTGGATGACGGAATGGGAGCGCACAGGCAACGTTAAGTATCGCGATAAAATCCTGACGGGAATGGATTGTATCGCCAATATGCCGTATGGATTTCTATCGGGTCCAAACAATTTGTTCGGTTACGATCCGGCAACGGGAAAGCTCTTCACACTTACGGACGATCCGTTTGGTGGATACAATTTGACCAGCATCATGGGCGGTGCCCAGGTGATGTTTGAGTTGAACGAAATGATCCAGCACGAAGGCTGGCAAAAGGCCTGGTTACAATACTGCCGTCTGTCCAGCGCCCCCAAACAAGTTGTGGCAAAGGACATGACCACCGGCACTGAAGGCACCGACGCATCATATGCAGGCCCCGGTCGATTGGCTGCTTACGTCTACCTGAAAACCAGGAATCCAGCCTTTGGAAAAAAAGCGTTGACCCAACTTACAGGTCGTGGGGCTCCTATATTTGCGACGCGAAAAGTGGAAGGTCCAGACGTCTTAAATCCGATTGACGAAGCCCCGCGAGTGTCCACCAACACAACCGCTCAATCCGCTTTGAATGCAATTGAAATTCTGGAAATGTGCAGCGATATCATTCCGGAAACATTGGCGTAGCAGGTATATCTGTATGGAGCCGAAAGGGGACATGCTGGTCCGGCCCAAGCAACCGAATTCTCCCCCAAACTGCACAATTACCATCAGCGAGTGGCCAGCCCAGCGCGTCCCCTTCTTCACGCAAATTCTGCAAGCTTGGCCAGCGCGCGAGCCAAGACATCTATCCCCCGTACAATATCTTCGGGCGAAGCATATTCATCGGGCCTGTGACTGACGCCACCTCGGCAGGGGATGAACAACATTGCAGTAGGCGCGATCCGCGATAGGAATAACGAATCGTGATAGGCGCGGCTCACCATGCGATCAAATTTCCAGGCGGCGCAGCTTTCCGCAAGCACATCCACCACTAGCGGATCGCAATGCGCAGGGGCGTCGGCATTCACAACCTCAATCTGAATTTGCAGACCTCGTGCCGCCGCTATCCTGTCACAAGCAGTGCTTAGTGCGGCTAGCATAACATCTCGACGTGTAAGGTCAATGTCGCGGGCATCCACAGTCATTTCCACTCGACTGGGAATGCTGTTCACTGCCCCTGGGAAAATATTGCAAATGCCCGTGGTAGCCACCGTGTCCATCGCTCCACTGGACTTGGCCGCCTGTTCCAGCGCCAATGCAATCTCCGCCGCACCCAGAAACGCATCGCGCCGACCCGGCATCAGCACTGCGCCTGCATGGCCACCTTCACCCTCAATCATGATCCGCAAGCTGGCCGGTGCGGCAATCGCTGTAACCACGCCTAGCGGCACACCGCGTTGCTCCAGCAGCGGTCCTTGTTCAATGTGCAGCTCGGCAAAGGCGTGATAATAACCAGGCTGCAATCGCACTTGTTCCAACGATCCGGTGAAGCCTGCGGCTGTTCTGACCTCATTCAAAGTTGCGCCTGTGCTGTCTTTCAGCCGATCCCCTGCACTGGCCGTGAGACTGCCGCATAGCAGACGGCTTCCTAAGCAGCCAATGCCAAAACGCGTCGGCTCTTCAGCAGTGAACAAGAGTAACTCAATGGAACGTCGTGGCTGAAATCCACTTTCGCGCAAAGCCTGCATAGCTTCCAAACCACCAAGAACTCCCACCGTTCCGTCGTAACGACCGGAGTGTGGAATGGCGTCGATATGGGATCCTGTTCCAACTGCGGCAAGCTCCGGTTCCGCACCAACCCAGCGGATGAACGTATTGCCCACCGCATCTTCACGCACAGTGAACCCATCGCACAGCCCTTTAATATAGGCCCGCGCGGCAAGATCCACAGGGGAAAATACAACTCGAGTAACGGCTGGTGCCGGAACGTCAGAAAAGCTTGCCAGCCGATCCAACTGATCCATAATCCGATTTCGATTCACTTGCATAACGGATGCCGATTCCAATCTTTGTAAATCAGATACTTCGCCGGTGTCTTGCCTAAGGCCCCGAACCATTGCGGGCAGTAAGGCCCCATCCAGATGAAATCTCCAGCGGTCACCGGATACCAACATTCGCCCAATCTGTAGATTCCGCCGCCCTCCAACATCAACAGACCATGCTCCATCACGTGGATCTCCACCATCGGCAAAGTGGCCCCAGGGTTGAAGGTCATGGTGTTTACAGCGAAATCGAATGCAAAATCAGCGGGAACTAAACAGCGAACTTGTAATGCTTCATCGCCCTGAAGGGCTTGCGCAGTTACCTTGCTTTCCTGCCCTACAAAAGCCTTCGGATGGGCCACGCCACGCAATGGTTCGTAAGCTTTTTCAATCACAACCACACGACTGATGCCTGCCGATTTCACGCTGTGCTTTTCACCCAAAGGGAGAAATGCATAACCGCCGCGCACCAGAGAATGTTTCTTAGTGCCAATCGTAATTTCAACGACCCCGTCAATCACATAAAGGAACTGGTTTGCCATGGCTGGCCCCAACATTCCGCCAGCCGCGAATTCAACTGTATATTCGCTGAACGCCGCACCCATGGCCGGGGCACCGTGCACAATCGCCGTTGCCTTCTTCATGCCCGGCAGTGGTGCTCGCACAAACGTATCGGGAGTCAACAGCGCATGATCCCCTTGCCAAGCACTGCGCGTGTGTCCTAGTCTTTGCACAAATTATTCTCCTCCCGCTGGGCGAACCAATTGTCCCATTCGGCTTGCCTGAATCAGGCCGTCCCTATAAATTGTTCTGCCCCTCAAAAATGTTCTTCGCACAATACCGCGCAACTGCTTGCCCAGGTAGGGGCTTGATTTGTGACGATACATCAGTTCATCCGCTGAAACGGTATACGGCGTGTCCAGTTCCACCAGTGTACAATCTGCATCCAAGCCAATTTCAATAGCACCTTTATTCAAAATGTGAAATCGCCGTGCCGGTGCCGCTGCCGTCAATTGAGTGATCCTCGATAGCGAAAGCCTTCGTCGATGACTGCCTTCCAGCAACACCCCTAACGTGGATTGCACGCCAGCGATGCCGCCCCACAACTTAAAGAAATCGGCATCGGTCTTGAGTTCTGGAGGAGCAGGGGAATGGTCTGACGCAATGATATCCACTCCATCGCCTAACACGGCATCCCACAAAGCTTCGCGCTCTTCTGCGGATCGCAACGGTGGTGAACACTTTGCCGCTGCACCAATTTCTTCCAAATCCTGTTCCGTAAAAAACAGATAGTGCGGACACGTTTCAATAGTCAGATCGACGCCCGATGCCCGCAGTTGCACAGCCAATGCCACCCCACGTCCGGAACTTACATGGACAATGTGCAGGCGCGCCCCAGTGTCTTTGGCGATTGAAGCAGCCCGCTCGATCGCTTCCAGTTCCGCCAGTACGGGTCGGGATTCAAGATAGTCTCGCACCCCCTTTCCACCGCTGGATCGGATGCGTGCTGTCAACGCTTTGGTCATCTCTTCGCTTTCCGCATGCACCGCCACGGGCAGACCCCAGCGTGCTGCCACAAGCATGCCTCGCTGCAAAGTAAGTTCATCGGCCCGCGCAAATTCAGGCAGACCAGAATCACACATAAAAGCTTTGAAGCCGATCACACCGCACTCCGCCAATTCGTCCAGTGATTCCAGATTGTTCGGCGTCAACCCGCCCCATAACGCAAAATCCGTAATAGAAGATCTATCCATGGCCTGATGCTTCAGCTCAAAGCTAGCCCCGTCTAAAGTGCATGGCGTCGAATTCAATGGCATGTCGAAAAACAAAGTACCGCCGCCTGCAGCAAGCGCACTGCTACCAGTCGAAATACCTTCCCAATGAGTTCGCCCTGGTTCGTTGAAATGCAAATGCACGTCAATCAATCCAGGGAGCACGGCAAGGCCATGAGCATTGATCTCAAGCTCTGCACCGGGCAGTTCCGGACCCACTGCGCAGAATCGACCGTCTTCCACTGCCACATCTGTAATGCGTGCGCCAGTGGCGCTCACAACCAATCCACCACGAATCACAACATCAGCCATGACTCATCTCCAACTGTTCCAAAAACGCCAGTCCCACTTGCACTGCCGCATGCACGTCTTCTTCCAGCACTGTTTCGTTAGGATGATGGCTGATCCCACCCGGTGATCGTAAGAATAGCATTGCCACAGGAACACTCTGTTCCATCACCATGGCGTCGTGCCCAGCGCCGCTTGTCATAGCATGAAATTCATAGCCAGACGTTGTCAGAGCGCGCTTCAGGGCATTCCTCAAATCAGTATCGCAGGCCACCGAGTGAGCATCCATTAACGTTACAAAATCCACGCCAATGTTACGATTCTTGCCGATGCCTTGGGCCGCTTCCAAGAATACTTCTGCCATATGCAAGCGCATATAGTCATCTGGATGGCGGACGTCCAAACTGGCTTGAACCTCGCCTGCTATCACGTTACCCGCCCCTGGCAGCACTTCCAGACGTCCAATGGTTGCCACCAAATCGAGTTGCCCTTTGGCGACTTCCTCTACTTTGACGATCCATTCCGCCGCTGCCGCCAACGCATCGCGACGCAAGTTCATGGGTGTTGTTCCAGCATGGTTCGCTTGTCCCCGAAAGGTTACTTCATAACGGCTTTGACCAACAATGGCGGTGACTAACCCTAGTCCCAAATTCCTGCTTTCAAGGATCGGTCCCTGTTCAATGTGAAACTCCAGGTACCCCAGCACTTTATCCGAATGCACGACTGCCCGACGAATATTTTCCGGCTGCAAACCGAAATCGCGAATTGCCTGCGCCACTGTGATCCCCTGCTTATCCTCTGTGGCGAGAAGCTCCGCAGTTAGCGTTCCCACCAGGGCGCGACTACCAAGAAACGGTACTCCAAAGCGAACACCTTCTTCTTCAGAAAATGCCACCACTTCTATGCCGAAAGTCATCTTGTGGCCAATCAACGCCTCTATTAATTGAATGCCCAAGACCACGCCCAACACACCATCAAACGCACCGGCATTGGGCACTGTATCCACATGAGAGCCGATCAACAGGCGTGACGCATCTTCGTCTATCCCCGGATAATGACCATGCAAATTGCCTGCATCATCCACCCAAACCCGCATCCCCAGCGGTTCCATCCATTCCCTTAACGTCCGATGAACACCATGCATCGGTGCCGATAAGAACGTTCGCGTAATCACGCCAGGCTCCTCACTGAATCCGGCCAAGTAGCGACATTTTTCCATTGCCGTCATGTTTACGATCCCCGATAGGTGCTGTAGCCGTATGGCGAAACCAGCAGTGGAACATGATACTTGCTGGTGATATCGGCCACCCCAAATCGGATCGCCACCTCACCTAAAAAAGGTGGCTCCGGTGTTGCAATAGCTTGTGCCTTGAAGTATTCCGCAACATAAAAAATCAACTCGTAAATCCCTTTCTTAAAATCATCTCCAGTAACTAGCGGTGCATCTGTGCGACCGTCTGCATTGGTGATCACCGTCTTCAGCAGTTGGCCTTCGCAATGCAGATCAATGCGCAAGTTCGCAGCGGGACGCCCCGTAGATAGATTCAGAACATGTGTGGAAAGTTGACCCATATGTTTCCCGTTAACAGCAGCTAGCGTTTCATTGTAAGTCCCAAGCATCCGTAAGGCGGTCGCGGATCGGTGAACACTCCTAACAAATCACCTTGCTCAGCTACCGTATCCCAGGTGCGGTTGTTCGCCTCCAAATGAATCTGTTCTATTGCAGGAATATCGGCCAGCATCTTCGTTCCCAATTGATGAATCACCTGCTGAATACTGCCCGATTCAAACCCATGGAACACTTCATGCACCATACGACGCACCATCGCTGTGATTGCACCTTCGCTGTATCCAGCCGCAGGCGTTCCATAGGTCCACTCCAAGTCCAGCCACATATGCAATGGCCGATTGGTGATGTCCGGCAATGTAGTGTATTCATCGCGAACAAAGCCATGAAACGCGCTGCCACCCAAGCGCAGCAAGCGGAAGCCTTGAATTCCAGAAGTAAGTTCAATCAGCTTAAGGTCAGCTCCGCTGCGGCCAATCTCAATCCGCGAGCTCGCTCGTTCCGGACCTTTCGGCGTGAACGCAATGCTGCCGTCAACAATTCCGTCATAAGGAACTTCGTCGATGGATATTTGAATTCCTGACGCCTGCGGATACTTACGCATAAACTTCTCAGCTAAGAATCTGCCGAAAGATTCCAAGTCGTAACCATTGAAATTCATCGTCTCCCGTTGAATAAAGTTCTTCATGGAATCAGTTGCAATCAGGCCCGTATTGTCTCCCGTTATGTAAGTGGGAAGGAATGCGTCCCCATAAATCAGCATCAATACATTCGCGCCGAACACTGGATTTTGTCCTGCCGGAGTTTTTCCATCGCGATTCAAACGGTACACAACAACATCACCCTTACCGTAGTAACTATGTTTCACGCCGCTGGCGAATGTGTTCATAAAATCTCCCCGGACAATCGGAACCAGGCAATTTGCGCAATCTGCTGCAACGCCATGGTCCACTCTACTTCATTCTCATTCAACAATCGTACTTCCAGAGCACGCAGGATCTGTTGCTTTGAAGCACCCTTCACTGCATAAATAAATGGGAATCCAAACTTTTCCCGATACGCTGAAGTCAAACCATGCAATGCTTCAAACTCACCGGCACTCAGTTGATCCAGCCCCGCACCAGTTTGCTCCCCCACTGAAGCGTTACTCATTTTCGCTTTTGTCCCCAGGTCTGGGTGGGCGCATATAAGCGCTAACTGCTCTATGTTGGAAGCACCATCCACCACGGCAACCATGGCCCCGTGCAATTCCTTGCTATTCGAAAACGGTTTCGAAATCCATACCCGTTCCGCAACCCACGGCGAGTGCTCAAAAACCCAGCCTAGAGCCTCCACAAAGGTTGCTTGCTCCATTTCGTTGAGTTCGCTCAGCGTCATGCTGCTTCCTCATAAACGGCGCGGCCTCTTACAAATGTTCCGGCAATATTTTCTGCACTGGCCAGCGTGAACAGTGCTGCCAATGCGTGGTCGGCACTTTCCGCATGACGGGTTACTGCTGCCAGCACTGTCCCATCGCGAGGCTTTATATGGACGAAATCTGCGGAACGGCCAATGCTGAGATCTCCTGCATCGTGCATCCCCAAAGCTTCTGCTCCTGCTCGAGTCGCCAAGTACAGCATGTGCGCCGGGGTTAGCCCAAATCCATTTGGCGACAGGCGCTGCATTAAGTATGCCTGCAATCCTTCTTTCAACATGCCGAACCCAGTGCCTGCACCCACGTCCGTTCCCAACGCCACTCGGACGCCGTGAGTCACATGGCGCGTCATGCCGAACAATCCACTTCCCAAGGCAGCATTGCTCGCAGGGCAATGGGCCACCGTCGATCCGCTCCTTGCCAGTCTGTGCAATTCGCTGTCTGTTGGGTGAACGTTGTGGGCCAGCACGGAACGAACTCCCACCAGTCCAAACCTTTCATAAACAGCAAGGTAATCGCCAGCCCATGGGAACAGCCGCGCTACTTCGCGGATCTCATCGCCGTTCTCATTCAAGTGAGATTGAAAAAGAACGTCGGGATTTTCCTGCATCAGCGTCTGGCAAACTTCCAACATCGCCTCAGATGTCGATAGCGCAAAGCGCGGCGTCACGGCGTAAAGCAAGTCCCCTTGGCCATGGTAACGTTTGATCAACGCGCTGCTTAATTTATAAGCTTGCTGCGGGGACATATGTAATTCCTGCAGTAAACATTGGTCAGAAAGCACTAAACCGCTGGCGATGCGCAAGCCAGATCTGGCTGCCTCGTCAAAAAACGTCTCCATCGCTGAAGCAAAATGCGCGCCGAAAACCATTGCCCCAGTGGTCCCGTGACGCACTAGAGCGGTCAGGAATTCCAAAGCGATCATTCGCGCATAGGTCGTGTTCGCCATTCGAGCTTCTTCCGGCAATGCACTATTCTTCAACCATTGCAGCAATGGTTCGCCCAACGCCCCCAGCACTCGCACCTGCGGAAAATGGACGTGTGTATCAATGAAGCCCGGCAACAGAAAACTGCCCCGCCAATCGCGAACTGCCGCCTTGGGAAAACGCCGTGTGATGTCGCTGAATTCACCTAAACCTGCTACGTGACCGGCTTCGACAAGAAGGCCGCCATCGGCAAATACTTCCAGTGCATTCACTTCGCGAAATGGATTGCCAGGCGTGTGAAAAATGGTTGCCCGGTAGAGTTGGCTAGGCATCTTCAGCTTGTCCTCTTGCCTTGGAACAGGCGAAGTAGATCCGTTCCGGTGTGGCAGGCGAATCCAGTTCCACAATGCCGCCATCTCCAAACGCCGCAATGGCACCACGGATCGCTTCCCGCACAGAAAGCGCCAGCATCAAGGGTGGTTCGCCAACCGCCTTACTGCCCAACACCACGCCCGGTTCTGCGGCGCGTTCCAACATTCCAACATTAAAAACTTCCGGCAATTCCATCCACGATGGCAACTTATAAGTGGACGCCCCATTGGTCGCCAGACGACCCTTCGCATCCCATACCAATTCTTCCAGGGTCAGCCAACCAGCACCTTGAATGAAGCCGCCTTCAATTTGCCCCCGATCCACAATCGGCGAAATTGAATTGCCCACGTCCTCTAAAATGTCTACCCGCAAGGTCCGCATGTCACCAGTGAATCCATCCACTTCTACTTCAGCAACTGCGGCCCCATAGGCGTAATAGTAAAAAGGATGCCCCTGGCCGGTTTTAGGATCGTAGTGAATTTCCGGCGTCTTATAGAAGCCACTGGCGAACAAAGGTAGTCGTTGACGGTAAGCCGCTTCCACTACTTCTGCGAAGGTCGCTTTCTGTTGCCCTGCAAGCACCATCCCCTGCTCGAAACGAACCTCATCCGGCAAACAATTCAGCGTAGATGCAGCCACCGGTGCCAGCACGGCACGCAACTTTGCACAGGCGTCAAGTACCGCCGCCCCATTTAGATCGGTACCGGATGAAGCAGCCGTGGCCGATGTGTTGGGAACTTTTCCAGTGCTGGTGGGCATAATGCGAATTGCACTCAACTCCACGCCCAGCCCATCGGCGGCAATTTGCAGGATCTTCGTTTGCAGCCCTTGCCCCATCTCCGTGCCGCCATGGTTTACCTGAACACTGCCATCGCGATAGATCAAGATGGTTGCTCCAGCTTGATTGAATAAAGTTGCCGTAAAGGAAATACCAAACTTCACCGGGGTCATAGCAATGCCACGTTTGTGATGTTCGTTTTGCGCATTGAATTCCGCCACTTGCTGCTGCCGTGCCACGAAATCGCTAGTAATTTTCAATTCATTCCAGATGCGTTCAATGCGACTGGCATCTTTTACGGTCTGCCCATAATGCGTGGTCTGACCTTCAACGTAGAAGTTACGCTGACGGACTAATTCCGGCGGCAATTGTAGAGTGCGGGCTATCCGATCCAGAATGTCCTCAATCACTAACATTCCTTGCGGTCCGCCGAAACCGCGAAACGCCGTTTGCGATGTCTTATGCGTCTTCACCACATAGCCGGTTATATCCACCGCAGGCAGAAAATAACAGTTATCGGCGTGAAACATGGCTCTCCAAACAATGGGCTCTGAAAGATCAAGGCTCCAACCGGCGTCAGCGTACAATGCAAGACGTAGCGCTTCCAACTTCCCGTCTGCTGAAAATCCTACTTCGAACTTTGTCAGAAAAGGATGTCGCTTGCCCGTAAGCATCATGTCCAGCCGTCGCGGCAATCGCACACTTACCGGACGTCCCGTCTTCTGCGCTCCCAAAGCAGCCACCGCCGCCCAGGTATTGGCTTGCACTTCTTTGCCGCCGAATGCCCCGCCCATTCGCAGGCATTCCACCGTCACCTGATGCTTGGCTACGCCCAACACACGGGCCACAATTTCCTGCGTTTCGCTGGGATGTTGGGTAGAACTGTGCAATGCCACGCCCCCCGATTCATCCAGCCAGGCTATTGCTGCCTGCGTTTCCAAGTAAAAATGTTCTTGCCCGCCAATGTGTATTTCCCCGTTTAGAAGATGAGCACTCTGCGCCAATGCCGACGCCGTATCGCCTCGGGATAAGTGCAACGGTGGGGAATGGAAACTGTCAGCCTGAATTGCAGATTCAATGCAAACCAGTGGCGTCCGTTCTTCATAACGGACAAGCACCGCTGCTGCTCCCAATCGTGCCGCTTCCAATGATTCTGCCAACACCCACATCACCGGTTGACTATGAAACAAAACTTCTGTGGGGAACAACGGCTCATCATGACGGTTGGGCCCCGTATCGCCCTCACCGGGAACATCGCTTGACGTCAGTGTGGCCACAACTCCTGCGATGGCCAGCGCCGGTGCCGTATCGATTGTCAGCACTGCCGCATAAGCGAAGGGCGACATCACTGGCCAGGCATGCAGCACGCCTGGGAAACGACTTAGTAAGTCATCCGTATAAAGAGCCGAGCCTGTAACATGTCCTCGGGCGCTTTCATGCGCCATGGGTTGGCCTGCGGACCTCATCGTTCGCACCAGAATTTTTTGAGTAACGTTTGCGCCATTGCCAACCGGTAAACTGCGCTGCCCCGATGATCACTAAGTGGTTCTAACTCACTTGCAATGATTGCTTGTGCTTGCTGCACGGCCAGTTCATCCCAACGTTTCCCTAATAGACTTTGTTCGGCTTCCGTAACTCGAATCGGAACTGCGGCCACCCCACCATAGGCCACCCTCGCCTGCGCAATGCGGCCATCCGGGTCAAAATTCAGAGCAAAACAAGCGGCCACCGTGCTGATGTCGTCCATTCGTCGTTTAGCCACTTTGTAGAACCGTGCCTGGTTTGGAAATGGCTTGGGGATGATAATGGAAGCGATCAGTTCCCCAGGCTCTAACTGAGTTTTACGATATCCCAGAAAGAAGTCTTGCAGCTTCACACGTCGTATGCCGTTCGCGCCGCCGAGCTTCAATTCCGCATCCAATGCCAGCAACAAAGGTGCAGCATCTCCGATAGGGGACGCCGTTCCCAAATTGCCTCCCAATGTTGCCCGGTTACGAATTAGGATCGAAGCGAACAAGGGGAACCATTCGCGAGCTGCTAACGGTGCCTGTTCCCAAAGAAGTTCGATTTCCGAAAGCGGCAGCCCAGCCCCAATTTCGACATGGTCTGGAGCATCCTGAAAAACCTGCAACTCAGCCACCGCATCAATGCTCATCAGAACCGGCCATCGCTTGTAGGCGAGGTTCGATTCCACAGCCAAATCGGTGGCACCGGCAAGTATCTTTGCATCAGGATACTTTTCCAGAAAAGTGGAGCACTGGGCCAAATTGCCAGGTCGTTCCAATCTACCCTCAATCGATGTGTAGCTGACCGGAATCATGCTGGGTGCAGGCAAGTCTAATCGACCACGAAAGGAATCGTCAGGAGCGGGTCCCAGGGAAAGTGCTGCGTCACGAATCGGACGGTATCCGGTGCAGCGGCACAAATTGCCGCCCATCGCGTGCGGATCGCAAGGTCCCGCGCGGCCAGGTCGGTATTGCTCAGCGAATAGGCTCATCACGAAGCCCGGAGTGCAATAGCCGCACTGCGATCCGCCAGCTTCGGCCATTGCGAATTGTGCTTCGGCTAATTGCTTCTTTTCGTTAAGTGCTTCTATTGTAAGCACTTCCTGCCCTGCCAGTGTTGGGAGAAAAAGCAGGCAACTGTTCACCGGAACATACTTGCTTCCCGTAGCGTGAGGTCGAACAAGGAGCACCGTACATGCGCCACACTCACCTTCGGCACAGCCTTCTTTTGATCCTGTTAGCCCGTTGCTTCGCAACCATTCCAGCAATGTGGTTTGTGGACCGCACTGCGGTAACTGGATTCGACGGTTATTGAGGACAAAATCCATCAGACCCGCTATATTGCTCCCCATCAGATACATCCCTATTATATCAACCCATCCCTCCATTTTCCTCTTGACATCCAACACCATCTCAGTGCACACTATATTCATCATGAACCTCACCCTCAACGTCGACGAAAACCTGATCGAACGTGGCAGAATGGTGGCTCGTTCGCGCCACACAACACTGAACGCCGCGTTTCAGCAATGGTTGCAGGAGTACACTTCAAAAGCAGTCGATGTTGGCGAATACGATGCTTTAATGAGCCGTTTGAGTCACGTCAACGCGGGCCGTACCTTTACGCGCGATGAGATGAACGAACGGTCTGACCGGCCTTTGTCCAGCGCACAATCTGCGAGTACCCAACAGCGATGAGCAGCGTTCGTTATTTTTTAGATACCAACATCATCGTCTACAGCTTTGAAGATAGCGAAAAAGGCGATATTGCCAGAGATTTGATCCGTGAGGCGCTTACCTCTGGCATCGGATTAATTAGCTATCAGGTAGTCCAGGAATTTTTTAACGTAGCCTTCCGCAAATTCCACAAGACCATGTCTACTGGGGAGGCTGAGGATTATTTCCGCGCCGTGCTGCGGCCCCTGCTTTCAGTGCATTCTTCGGAGTCTTTGATCGGTTCCGCCATGCGCCTCCATTCCCAGTATCAGATGGCTTGGTACGATTCCTTCATTCTTGCCGCCGCCATAGAATCCAATTGTGGCATCCTCTACAGCGAAGATATGCAGCATGATCGGCGATTTGGAACACTCAAAGTGGTCGATCCGTTCCGCGCCTGATTTCTTACTGCCTGTTCTGTGCTTCCTATTTCCCCCAAAATCGTGTAGCGTATAGAGGAACTCGCCATGAAGAAAATCGAGGCTATTATCCAGCCGTTCAAGCTTGAAGAAGTAAAGAACGCGCTTAAAACAATTGGGATTGACGGTATGACCATTACCGAGGTGCGCGGCCACGGTCGTCAAAAAGGTCACAAGGAAGTGTATCGCGGCAGGGAATATCAGGTCGACTTAATCGCCAAAGTGAAATTGGAAATGATCATTGCCGACCAACGATTAGATGAAGTCACCAACGCAATTATAGGTGCAGCCCGTACAGGTAAGATTGGCGACGGAAAGATTTTCGTCTACGAAGTGTGTACTGCAATCCGCATTCGAAACGAAGATCGCGACGACGTGGCTCTTTAGTCTATAAAAGACTACCCGCGAGCCGCTTTCATTCTTGCCATCACACGATTGGCAGCCTTTGGAGCGGGCTTAGACACTGGTAAATTGTGAAACCAACTGGCCATGTATTCATCGGTCACCCGTTGACGGGACATGATCCATCTGCGCTTGGCCCACACTCGATTCCAGTTTTCACCGATCTTCCAAAAAGCCTTGAGCGAACTCAGTTCCACCGTGCAGCAGGCAGCAACTACGACCATATCGCGTACTGTGATCTGAAACCAGTTACGACGATACAGGTCGCCAGTCATATTCTTAATGCGCATCAGGAAGCGATTCTTCACCGAATGCATATTGATTTCTGGCGGCAACGCCCGGCGAATTCCGGGTAGAACGTTGCGCACGTGATAGCCCTTTGGGTGCGGCGTATACAAGCAGCGCCATCCCAACAATTGGGCACGCCAAGCAACATCGGCATCTTCACGATATACAAAGAAATCAGAATCGAAAAACTCGCCTTCAATGGAAATGTCGTCAATCATTTCCCTGCGATACAAAGCCGCAGCAGCGGTTGCGCCAAAAACGTATTCAAAATTGTTGAATTCGCCACCGTCCACTTCCTGGCTGCCACGATCTAAATGTCGCAGCATCGGCGTGAAAAACATGCCCGTGGAATCGATCAGTGGTTTGTCGGGAAGCTCAAAATTTGCGCGGATGGCCAGCAGTTTGCCACAAACTGATCCAACCCGTGGATGCAGTTGGCCGGCATCTACCATGCCCTGAATAAACCCGGGCATCATCAAGACATCGGGGTTCAAGGTAAGCACCCATTCCCCACGACTGAGCCCAATGGCTTGATTTTGAGCGCCTGCAAAGCCAATGTTTTCGTCGTTATAGATGATGCGAACGTGATCTTCGAATTGCTCTAGAATATCAATTGTGCCGTCGGTGGATGCGTTATCAATGACGATAACCTCAAGGTCGGGGTAAACCTGATCCAGCACCGATTCCAGGCAACGCTTAATGAACCGGCCGCTGTTGTAAGTGACCAGCGTTACCGAAACCATATCGTTTGTAGGCAAAAGTTACGATCCCTCTGTTTTAACAGCTTTATGCGCATCGCCCAAAAAGGGTCAATAGTGCTTTACTACAAACTCCCCACCAAACAGTGACTGGGACGAAATTGCGTTGCCCGATTATCCCCGCAACACACCGTGGTCCAGCACTTAGTAATACAGCCATCGCAACTGAGCGACGCTCACCATCAGACATATGCTTGCAACTGTATCTAAGAAGACTACCATACCAAGCCGTCACACGGTTAGAATATGGCATTTTTCCAACGGAATGTCCACCCACGTGCCTAGCCGTACTGCTACTAACGTACCGGATTCTAACCCCATGGTTATAAAGCCGCTTACAAAAATCGACATCTTCAAACCAAACCGGATAGTAGCCTTCATCGAACCCGCCCACAGCTTGCCAAACATCGCTGCGGACCATTAGAAATGCACCGGCTGGCTGCTCAACAATAACGGGGTTTTCCCCCAAATACCTGTAATTGCGGTTTATCCAGTTATTACTTAGGAGTCTACTAATGCCCAGCACTTCAAAGACCAACACTGTTGAAGTAGGAAATCGACGGAGTTGAAAGCCAGTTTGTGGTTTCCCTTTAACATCTTGCAGCATTCCACAAGCCGCCCCATGTTCCACACAAGCGGCTACAAGTGGGTCTATCGATGAGGCAATTTCGACATCAGGGTTGAGCAAAAGTATACAATTTACATCCCCCACCGCCCGGTATCCCTGATTTGCCGCATGCCCAAACCCGAAATTCTCCAGATTGGCGATCACTAAAGAAGCACCCGCAGCCTTGGCCTGATCCACCGAATCGTCCGTCGATGCGTTATCTACCACCACCACAGCAATATTCTGAGCCAGGCAGCATCGGATGCACCGTCCCACCACTTCGCCCGAATTGTAGGTGATAACAATGGCCGCAGTGCGATTCATGTCAGTTTGAAATAGAGCCGCCAGAACATGTCTCGCGGTGGTGTGCCTTGAAGTTTGGCAATCTCCCGTTCTTGTCGCAACAGGAAGTCGGGGCGAATGTGCGGTGCCTTACTACGCATACGCCGAAAACCAGCCAGCCCCTCCAGTTTCCCGCGCAATGCGGCCCACCCTGCACCATGGAAAAAGGCCAGTCCGACAAAAAGCACTTGCGAAATAAGCACCGCCCAAGTCATTCGCGGAAAGTGGCGGGCTACTATCCAAAGTTGATTCCTGGCCAATTGCCGTGCAGTTTCCGGATGCCAGGCACCACGCGTCGCCGATCCTAAATGAGTGCCCACAGCGGTTGGAACATACATCCCCCACAGACCAGCTTCCACGCAGCGCAAACCGAATTCCACGTCTTCCAAATAGCTGCCAAACTCCGCTTCCAGCGGCCCTACGCGATCAAACAGCGTACGCCGAAACAGGCCAGCCGTGAATGACGGGAAATCCATTTGCTCGGTGACATTGCGCGGCTTGTCATCGGCTTCCCCATGCCCACCGCGCCAGGCGCAACCTCCGCGCGAGATCAGGTCAAAAGTGCCGTCAATTTCCCCGACACTGGTCCCGCTCATCAGCTTTCCAGCGGCAAACCAAGTACCCAGTTGCATCACATACAGCAGTTTTTTTAACCAATCCGCAGGCAGGCGGACGTCGTTGTTGACGATCAGCACAAACTCCGTCTCAACAGCCTGAATTCCACGATTCACCGCCCGGGCGAAGCCAGCATTTTCGCCCATCGTGATGACGCGCGCTCCTGCCCCAGTGGCCAGGAAAGCCGTCTGGTCAAGGGAGCCGTTATCCACCACAATGATTTCCGTAAGCGGCACCGATTGGGCCAGCAAGTCATCCAGCAACTGCGCCGTCAGCTCCCAGCGGCCATGCACCGGAATGACAGCGGTCACTTGGTTCATTGAAATCGTTTCCTCAGCAGGAAGAGCAGGTTGTGGATGCCATCACGCCAGGGGTTTAGTTTGATTTCACCCAACCGCGACGAATATTGAATAGAGATTTCCGCAAAACGCACGGCCGAATTCTTTAACGCTTCAATCTTGATTTCTTCAGAAAATGCCATGCCATCGCTATCCAGCCGCATACCTTCCAGAATGGAGCGGCGAAATACCCACATGCCCGATTGCGAATCGCGCACCCATCGGAAGAACAGCAGGCTCATGGCCAAGGAAAGCACAAAGTTGCCGAACTTGTGCTTGAAGCTCATGGCCTGGCGGTCGCGCACGGGGAATCGGGAAGCGTTGAGGAAATCCACTTCCAGGTGAAGGAACGCTTCCAACAGGTAGGAAATAGCGTCGGGCGGATAGCTGTGGTCGCCATCCAGGGTGACAATCACATCGCCCGTAGCCTGACTGAAGCCTTTTTTGTAGGCACGCCCATAACCGCGCACCTGTTCACGAATCACCTGAGCCCCCAACGATTCGGCAACATCGGCAGTGCGATCGGTGGAGTTGTTATCGACAACAATCACCTGATCGACAAACTCCGGCATACGCCGCAGCACCTTTTCAATGCCTTGCTCCTCGTTGAGACAAGGAATGATGACGGTTATGCGAAGCGCTTTATACAAAAGGCTATTGTAGCGAAAACGGGTTGGACAAAACCCATCAGTCTTGTACATGCAAGATGAGCCTGAAGGGGCAAAGATGTTGGGAGCTGTGAACGGGCATTGCTATTTTATGCATCCGCTCGGAGAGAATTGTCCACTGGACATCTTCAATCCAGACGATTCATGCGAATTTGCGGCTGGAAATATTACGCGCGAAAGACTGTTAACAATTGAAACAGTAAGACACGCGCTGGTGCCCCGCTGATTCTGCGGCCACGCCATTTAACCTGAATTCCGAAGTTGAGAGTTAAGTAGGAGCGGCATCCTTGCTTGTCCTTTTCAGGCCCTCGAAAATATCATAAAGCGGCAGCATTCAGATGTAGGGCAGGACAGGCCCGGAGGCCCAATGTCACTTAGTTTTCCCGCAATCTGACAGCTTCAAGTGTTGGAGCGAAGTGTATCAGGTCTTTTAACCACAGGTTATCCCAACAAACATTGGAGATTCTACAGGGAAGCGGGAAAACTAAGTGGCATTAGACAAGGATGCCTGTCCTACTTAACTCTCAACTTCGGAATTCAGGTTAATGAAGTTAGATACTTGCGCCATCCCCCAAAGTGCGTAATTTCCTTGGCGCCATCTATGGCAAACTGTTCACAGATAAAACACTTTACCGTTTGGCCTGAATCCAGCGTGGCATTTCCAATTCCCAGTGGCGGCGGCACTGCGGCAACAAAG
>JAYWBH010000074.1:0-7779 GCA_043781815.1 Bryobacterales bacterium
CGCAAGATCCCAGGGATTAAGGGTTTCCGACCCTTCCAGATCCACCTCAATCACACGTCCGCCCATCAATTCGACTAGCGGCCGATAGGAATCGCCGCGCTCGACTATGGAAATTAGCGGGTTCGAGCGGGCCATCATAAGCAGGAACATCTGAGCCATGAATGTCTTGCCCCCGCCAGACTTGGCCATGAACAGCATGTTGGCGTCGCCCATCGAAGAATCATAGGGTGAGAAAGGGATCAACTGGCGGTAGGGTGTTTCAAGCAATATCAGCGGCGATTGCACAGTACCCCGCCAGGGTGTCTCGATGGGCAGCATATCTGCGGCGTGCAGCGTAAGTGCACTCATCTCGCGCTGATTGGGTCCTGCCATCCCAGGTAGGCTCGATAGAAATAGTCGGCGTTGTGCCAGCGACTCAGGGATGGCGCGGGCACCATTCATACGTCCCACGGCGTGGATCACCCGTTCCCGGCGGCGGTTGAGTTCTCTTTGAGCTTCTTCCATATCCGACCGGGTAATGACCGGTTTGGAAGTGCGAATGGTGACGATCAACGAATACTCGCAGACTTTGAGTGAAGAAGAGATCACGGCGGTAAGAACGTCGTTGAGTTGAGAGTGCGCCACGGCGGCATCCACGTTGATCATTTGGCCGCCCCTCGAATCGATCTGGGCCGCCTGCATCTTCTTCATCCGGCTCTTGAAGCCAGAGATGACCTTGGTCTGGTCCGGAATCGTCACCTCGGCATTAACCACCACCGGGAAATCCAGCACCATCAATTCCCGCAGAATGCCGGGGAACGTGCCGTCTGGCAGGTCCTTCATGCTGACAAAGGTGTAAAGGAACCCGCCAACTTGGATGTAGCCCTCCTGCTCATCTTCGATGCTGGTGTTGACGATCTGTTCCCTTGCACTCCGGTAGTCGATTGAGAATTCGCCGGGCCGGTAAGGCCCGCGATCTTCAAACACCGGATTCAAACTCCGCTTGGCCTCGACAAACATCTCGCCGTCCGTCATGCGGTGAGTACGCATTCCCGTAGCCCAAAGGGTCTGTTCAACGCCAGCCATCAGCGACGAAAATTCTGCCAGTAGATCTTCATGCTCGCGGTGTTCGCGCTGAATGCACTTGTCGGCGGATAGGCTGAACCAGTCCCTCTTCTTTCCCTCCTGCCGGTCCGCCATCTCGTGGTGAATGCGGGGATTCCAGATGAAATAAGCATGCAGGATATGCCGGAGATAGAAACCCCGGGCCTCGTTCTCATCCCACTGCTGCATCCTGATTCGATCGATGTCCTGCAACACCGGATTCTCGCTTCGGTTGAGGCGCGGATAGTGTTTTCGGACATCGCCGATTCCTTCCGTGATCTCAAAGCGAACCTGCATTCGCATGGACCGTTCCGGCAGTGATCGGACCAAAGCCTCAAATGCCCGCTTGGATCGGTTCCTCATTTCATCGTCGTGATAATAGGAATTGAGACCATCGAGTTCGTAGCCCGCGACGAAGCTGCCATCTATCTGCACGGCCACCCCATCGAGGTAGTCCCGCACGGACAGCAGTTCGCAGAGCGGCGGCTTACGCAACGCTTTCTTGTGTACGGACATCGTGGTCGGCATTACTTGAGGTACTCCTTGGTCAGTTGGCGGTCCCGCTCAAGACCGCAATAAATGTGTGGCTTGATCTGCCAGATCAATAGGTCCCGCAGATAACCCCGCGGCTTTCCATACTTGAAGAGCCATAGACATGGAATGGCAAGGATCGGTACGATCCACAGCAACAGGAAGCTCAATGGAATTCCATAGATCTCGCGCCCAAGGAACCGGCCCACGAAGTTCGCGATGACGCCCAACCCCAGGACGAGAAACATGTCCTCAATCTCCAAATACAGCCAGGTGACGCGTTGGTGAAGGTTGCGGTGTACTTGCGTGACTTCCAGTGCCATGTAATCCTCCTTAGCTGACTCCGCCTGTTCCCTGTTGAACGAAAAACTCTGCCATACGAAGCAAACCGGAAACGCTAAAACTCGCCATCGCGATGATGATGTGCCGTGCCCAAGGAGCACCGGGATAGATGCGAAACCCGGCACCTCCGTAATGCAAAATGGCCATCACGACTTGGACCCCATACAAGGGCAAGAAAACGTTCGCCGACCAATTCACCAGTCCCAGCAAAGTGAACCAAACCTGATCTGGATCATTCCACGCACGGACCTGAGAGAATGTCTCGATGCCGCGCAGAATTCCTGAGACCATCAACGACATGAGGCCGCCGTACATCGCGTACTGAAACGGTGCGCTGCGGGCCGCCCTAAGAATCGCAATCACGAAGAATATTCCTGCCAGCGTCGGCATGATGACGTTACCAGACCAGTTCGTGAAGTTCTTTAAGCCAGTCAGAAAATCCATACCTTCCTCCGGTTACATCATTCGATTGATCAGAAGCCAAAGTGCGCTGACAGTCAGAAAGCCGCCAGCGCAACCAACCAAACGCAGATAACCTGGTTGGTTGAAAGTAAACTGAATGATCGCTCCGCAGATTGCCAATCCGGCAGCGAGCGGAAAGATGCGGCTAGCCAGATAGTTCCACATCGATTCAAGTCCGAGGACGATCGAGAAGCGGTTGCCCGCAGGCGTCCAAGCGTCGATCAACGCATGGGTCGATGAGATTGCCAACAAGAACATTGCGCTCAACACCGAAGGCAACGGCCCGGCACCACTCGCGGTATCAAGGACCGCCCGCGTAACAAAAAACGCTGCAAGAACCGGTGCAAGGCGAGCCACTACGAAATCGTTGACGAACGTGGTGAGACCCGCCGTGATTCCTGAAAGCCAACTATTGCTGATTGCAGCTCCCGGCGGAAAAAACACGGGAAAGCCCAAGAATTGAAACCAAAGCAGCGTCGGTTCGAACGCCAGGAAGATCACCGTCCACAGCATCCAACGCGAAAACCAGCCGCCTATCCAGAATACCGTTCCTCCTTCTTTTCGAAGGGCGATACCGGCGTTCACTAAGCAGATGAACGCGGCTGGGCCGGTCAGTGCAAACATAACGCGCATGACGTCGTAGAGCAGTGTAGGCATGGGTTCCTCATTTTGAGACCGGAAGGCGGGTAACTCGAATCGTAGAGTGCCCGCCACTTCGGTGCATGCTAAGTGGGCATTCTATGAAACACCACCACCACCTTGAGCGATCCAGAATTCAAGCAGTCGAGTCACACCAGAAACAGCCAGGCAGCCAAGCGCCGTCACCACGTATCTCCCGGAACCGCGCCCCGCAACATACGAAATGAGACCACCGGCAAGAGCCAACCCAGCGCCAACCGGTGCAATGACGTTACCAATCCAATTCACCAGGTTCAGGAACGCGCCTTCAGGCTGCGCTCCTGTCTGGCCTTGAACGGCTACATTGACCTGCGGAGCCGCGCCAAGATTCTGTGCGAGCACTACTGCCTGTGAGATGACGAGAATGCAGAGAACAGCCAAAAGAATGGTCGCGACCCGCTGCCGGTTTGTTCCCGAAAGTTTCAACATGAGAGACCTCCCTTAACGTACGATTTGGATTCGACTCAGGAATGAACCCGAGCACACAAGAAACATACACGGGATTCCCGGAACCACAAAACGAGTTGCGTGGGAGTTTTGGAAATGGTTCAAAATCATGGGCGAGGAGGCGAAAAGCCGACCGCAAGAGCACTGCTATAGGAATCAGGACGCGACTAGTCAGGTCTATCTGCGGTGCCCTTCGACGATTTGCTGACTTTACGCTCAAGTGGTTTCCGTGGAGGCATACCACGAGATTCGAAACTTCGGAAAACGTGACATCCAGGGCCCGTTGTGGCTAAAATATTTCCAAACCCTGCGTTGTTCGAAGTTGGGATGAAAAGACACTTGTTCACATCCCGAATTGACATACATCGCCGTTTTCCGGGCCAATTGAACAAATTGAACATAAAGCGCCTTATCGGCTGGAGTGTTTTCAAATGAAAACTCTAACCGATTACCGCCTTGAGCGGTGGTTGCGGGCCGAGTATTGAGGCATAGTCACACCTGAGCGTCTCGCCAGCAAATTTACCCATTAGGCCATTCTCGAAATACAAGTACGCATGTCCGAAGCCGACATCTTCTGTTACCGCTGTGGACTCCGCTTTGGCAAGGGTTATCGAATAGGGAATTGATGGGAAATGCTCACAAATGAACAATTGCACGTGAGCGCGACAAATTCCGCCCTTAATTTCGGCAGCTAGACAATGTGCTTGCCATCCGTCGGGACGTCCTCCATCATGAAGGTTTCCCAATAGTGGGTGTTGACGCTCACCGATAAACTCATTCGCGCGATAAATGGGGCCATCGTCGCAGATGAACTTTCTTATTAGTTCAAACTTGCTTTCCCCGCCACCGTATTGCGGAAATTGGCTTAGAAAATAGTGAAACCCGATTTTTGCTATGGATCGAAAATACCTGTCGGTCACTTGAAACTCTACTTTTGCGGTGCAGTGATGTTTTTGGGGTGTAAGTGTGCGGTTTTCAAACACCACTTGTGGCCAAACTGCGCTTACGAGAGGTTCGACCCAGTCGCTGTCCTCAGGATCGTAAATAACTTGCGCATCTGCTATCTCACTGAGACAAAGGTTGTCGAATGCCGCTTTCAGCTGAACGGGAGCACGCAAGGTGTCGGGAAGAGGAAGATAAATGATCTTGCCCGAGACTTCTCTGAATATCAGCTGCCGCATCTGTCGGGCTTCGTTTCCACGCACGATCTCCATTGGCACATCAATCCCGAGAGATTCGTCGAATGAGGTCATTTTTATGGGGCCACCGCCCGCGCTTCCACGGTAGTGGGGATTGATCGCGGTATGCGTGCTCCTGCCTTGAACTCCATAGAAGCGGCGCATGAACGCTTCGGGCCCACTTCGAGACAATTGTTCGTCAAGAATGCCTAGTTTATTATTACAAGACTTGCAAAGAGTAATCATTGGAGCATCTTTGAACTCACCCAGCGAAGCGGGGAGTGGGTGCTCGTCAGTATCCGCGCTCTTTGTGCAGTAAAGGCAGATAGGCATAGGGATCATGTTTTAAGCATATTATGGCTGACCATCACGGCCCAACGGCCGTGCGTTGAAAACAGCGGCTTTTAGCCATTGCATTTTAAGCACGATAAAATACATTATCATGTTAGGAACGTCAGGACGTCTCATGCAAGAATCGCTAACTTGATGTAGCAGCGAGAGAATGGACGAACGTCGTAGTCCCTGAATTAATTAAGGAGATCAAGGGGCATAAACGGCGTCTGAGTGCATTATATAAATGACACAATCAAATTGCTGCCGCGCGAACAGATGAGCGTGCCTCTGGGTGAAATGATTTTCCACGAAGTGCGGACCTCAAGTGCCGGTCGTAACTGGCTGCCGCGTGCGTGGCGGTTCGAAGCCGACAGAGTTTCTAAGCTGCGCCATCTGGCAACTGAGCCAGTAACAACTACTTCGTCGCCCGGATTTCTAGCAACAGACGCCGCGCATCCTCCAGGTCTGGCTCATACTCCAGAGCCTTCAGCAATGCGGACTCGGCTGCCGCGCGATCCCCCGCTCGATACTTCGCCACCGCCAGATTCATCCGTGCTCCCGTCAATCCAGGATTTCTCAGCAGCGCACCTTCCCATAGCGCGATCGCCTCCGCCGCGCGCCCGCGCTTCATCCGGTAGATCCCTAGATTCACCATCGCACCAGTTTGTGTCCCGTCCAGCCGGACCAAGCGCTCACACACGGTCATCGCCTGCTCTTCGCGGCCCAGCCGATCATAGAACTGCGCCAGTTGTGCAAGAATCGGCACATCGTTTGGATTCTTCTTCGCCGCCACTTCCAATAACTCGAGCGTCCGCTGACGCACGCTCGGCTCCATCGGCGCTACCACTGCATAACCCAGAGCCAAATCGCGATCGTCCGCCTGATTTTTCCAAAAGCTTTCCAGCTGCCGCTCCGGCTGCAAGGGCTCGCTTCCACCAGGCCTTCGAGCAATCGAATGGTCCGTATAAGCCAGATGATCCACTGACCGCGTCTGCCGCTTCGGCAGATGACACCCCGCACAATCATTGCCACCCGTCGAAATTAACGCCGCATCATTTGTGCAAGGTTTCTTCGCGTGGCATGTCAGGCAGGCTTGCCGGTAGTGTTCGGCACGCTGCGCTTCAGGCGCCGCCTCGTGCGGATCATGACACGTCGCACACCACAGCTTGTCGCCACTGGATTGCTTGCACTTACTCTGCGCTAATTTCTCGTAATGGCTCGTCGCATCGGCCGTTCCGCCACGCGCTCCCGCCCAGATAAACACCGCCAGCGAATCCGCCAACAGGTCGCCGGCCTGGTACCGCCGCTTGCGAGCTTTTGCCACCCGCGCCGCCCCGGTCAGGTGGCACTGCGCGCAGACACTGTCTCGCCGGGCCGGCTCCAGTTTCGCCGGATTCAAGATCGCCCTGCCCGCAGGGCGTACTTTTGAGCTCATTCCTTGAACATGCGCTCGCCCACCGCCGTGGCATCGCTCGCAACTCACGCCGCCTTCCAGAAATGGTACCGCCGCAAAACGGTTCGTCATTCCGGCCACGGTCTGCATGCGGCTGGTATGGCACTGGAGGCAAGCCGTCTCAACGCCGCGGGTGAGTTCGACGGTTCGTTTCCTTTGATAGCCGGGCGATGCATCCCACCTCTGGGCTTCCGAATAATAGGACACCGGCGACTGAAACAGGAGTCCGTCGGCACCGAATAGGTAGCTGCGTCCCACTTTGCCGGAACCGATAAACCAATTCAACAACCTTTGGCCCTCGATGCCCACACGTGAGAAGTTGAATTGATAGGTTGGGCTGATGCGATACTCCGCGCCAGACGTCGGGTCAGTAAACTCGGCGTGAGCAAAACTCTCTTTGAAGCCTGCTGCGCCCACCAGACCCGCACTGCGCGCCATGCCCGTTTGCTGATACTTGGCAAAGATTTCCGCATGACACCCAGCACACGCGCCACTGCCCACTTCGGCTTCTTGCGCAAAAGCGACGGTCACCAAAATGGCTAAGTAAAATTTCAGCACCAGTTCTATTATTATTTATTTTGTGATATATTCATGCAACTGTGAGAAATCTCAAATTCGCTTCCGTCGGCTTTGCCTTGCTCTTCACCAGTTTACCCGCCCTGGCCCAGGTTTTCACCGGAACTATCACCGGCGTGGTTACCGACCCAAGCGGCGCACCGGTGTCCGCTGCCATCGTGCGTCTCAAGAATGAAGCCACCAGTGAACCCAAACAGGTCACCTCCGGCAGCGAGGGCAATTACATTTTCTCGCAGATCTTGCCTGGTTCCTATGAGGTGAGCGTTGAACTCGCCGGATTCCGCAAAAGCGTCACCAACGGCGCCGTTCTGCGCGTTAATCAAACTTTAGAAGTAAATTTCAAGATGCAAATTGGCGAAGTCACCCAGACCGTCGAAATTACTGCCGGCGTCTCCCTGCTGGACACCCAAACAGCAAACCGCGCCGTCACTTTAGACCAGCAAGCCGTGCTTGACCTCCCCGTCAACGCACGCAATCCCTTCGCCATGGTCCACGTCAACGCCGGCGTCATCGCCGTCCGCACCGGCATCTCCCAAGCCACCCAAGATCAGAATCACAATCGCTTTTCCATGAACGGGGGACGCGGCCAAGCCGGACTCACCCTCATCGACGGCGTTCCCGCCTCGGCTGTGGACTGGGGCGGACTCATCGCCTCCCCCGGCGTCGACTCCGTTGCGGAGGTCAACATCCAGCGCA